>NZ_CP101833.1:3105000-3405000 GCF_024498355.1 Bacillus pumilus | reverse complement strand
GTGGTAGAGAATCTTATAAAACAGGCAAAACAGTCATACTGGATTCAGCGAATCCGGTGAATATCTAAATTTTATTCTACTCGCCAGTTTCTTTCAGCTAGGAATGGCTTTGTAAAACCACTGAAAGGATTTACAACGTTAAGGAAATTTCAATATCAAAAAGCCTAATTTCTTAATTAATTGTGAAGAAATTAGGCTTTTTTAATTGCTCAATTAAAGCGCCTGATTGTATGAATATAGTTTTTTTGTTGAACAGTATGGCTGTACTGTGTAGCAAAAGATCACTCGTTGCAGCAATAATGCCGATATTAACATAAAAACAGAAGCTCTCCTTTTTTAAAGAAAAGCTCCTAATTGTATAGTTGATTTATTCAATAGGACTTACAAATTAATTATCACAATTCAATCTATCGCCTTTAGTATAGTTTGTTTGATAGTTAAAAATTCATCGTGAGATTCTTGGAAAGTGTTCAATATGACAACCATTGAATCCAGCAAAAGCTGTGCCTGCTCAGACGTTTTTGGCTCCATTTTTCCAGGTGATGTATTCACTTTCATTTACTTTCAAATATCCGTGATCGGTACTTATCCTATTGTCGATTCATAAAGTACCAATGATTACCTCTATTTGGACAGAAGAAAAATGTCTTGTAGCAACTTTTTCAAAACTCTATTCAGAATAGGCGAAAAATAATTTCTCCAAAATGAAAATAAACAAGCCATTAAGCTCACAATAAATTTGGCAAAATTGGTCGTAGCTTCCCTTAGGTTGCCTGAAAAAAATAAAAATGCCGTCTGAAAAACAACTTCAAACAGTATTTCTTTTTATCCCTACTTTCTCACTCCATATTGCTTCGGCACACCCAAGTGCTCACGCAAAGTATTTCCCTCATAATCAAGATGATATAAGCCTCGTTTTTGCAACACGGGCACAACTTTTTCCACAAAATCTTTTACACCTTTTTGACTTTCTGGCACAATGGAAAAACCGTCCGTTGCCCCTGCTTTAAACCATTCTTCAATGAAATCCGCCACATCGTCAGGCGTGCCAACCACTACAGGGTGATAGTTGATGACTCCGTTTGCCAATACATCTCTTGGACTTAGTCCTTGTTTGATTAGCTCTACTGCTCTTAGTGAGCGTGGGTCGCCTGGATTCGGCGTGGCTTGATATTGTAAAGATTTTGGTAGGGGTTCATTCAAATTCAAGTCATGTAAATTTACGCCAATCATCGCTGATAAATAGCGAATTTGTCCGTCAAATGCATCTTTTCCCATAAAATCCAGTAACTGATGACGGCGGGCAAGTGCTTCTTCATAAGTATCGCCCACCGTAACCATAAAACCAGAAAACATATTGATTTCATCAGGGTTTCTATCGTATTTTATCGCACTTTGTTTTAACAAATTACGGTAATGACGAGCTTCTTCAATCGTAAAAGGGTTAGCATAAACACCGCTGGCAAATTTACCTGCCATTTCCACCCCTTCAAAACTTGGACCTGCCTGAAAAATAGGCGGTTGCTCTTGCGGACTTGGTGGAATGGGAAGTGGGCCCCGGGTCTGGTAGTATTGACCATTGAAATTGGCAGGGGTTAATTGATCCATTTTGATAAATTCGCCAGTTTGTTGGTCTGTAATGTAGGCATTTTCGCCAAAACTTCCCCAAAGAGACTGCACTGCTTCTACCATTTCATCTGCCATTTCATAACGAGTGGTAGTGTCAGGCAGAGGACTAGATCCAAAATTATAAGCAACCTCACGAGTTCCTGTTGTTACCGCATTCCAACCGACACGCCCACCACTTATGAGGTCCAGCGTTTTAAGTTGGCGAGCCAAATTATACGGTAAGTTGTAAGTGGTAGAATAGGTTGCTATCAAACCGATTTTCTGGGTATGCGTGGCAACAGCAGCTAGCATCGTCATCGGTTCCATTACAAACATCGGTGATTTTCGAGCCATATTACCATTTACCCCAGCTCCCACCATCGCAGGTGTATCCGCAATAAACAGCATGTGAATTTTACCCTGTTCAGCAAGTTTGGCAAGCTCAATATAGGCATTGATGTCGGTGTAAGCCTTCGGATTACTATCATTAAATCGCCATGAATAACCCTCACCACCATAGCCTGTTACAAACATGATGGCCAGCTTGATTTTCTTGTCTGAATTATCTAAATATTCGTTCATCATTTTTCTCCTTTATTATTTTTCACTCTCTGATTGATCCATCTCACAATATCATCAACTACTACATCTCCGTTTGGTTCAAACATCAAATAATGTCCAATTCCGCTATAAAGTCTCAAACTTTTATCTTTTGAAGCCGTTTCTTGATAAAAATCAATGGCATCTTTCGGCACAACATACACATCATCACTACCGCTTACCAGTAAAACAGGTGCGATAAATTTGTCAGCATTAGCTTTGAGGTATTGCACGCTTTCTTTAATCCCATTGAAAAAGGACACAGAAAAGGTTTCTAACATCAATGGGTCGTACCAATCTCTGTCGCTTTCTTCTTCTACCATTGGCAAATTCAACATTTTATGAATGGTCTCCACGCCATTAACAAAGCTGTCAGCAGGTTCTGGGCGTGGTAAGTCATCAAGATTTAATTGATTGAAACGCACCCCAGCCCCTGCCAAAATCACACCATCAGCAGATTGCGGATATTTTGTGGTGTAAAGTGCGGTGATGTTTCCACCCATACTATGTCCCATCACAAAAATCGGAAGATTGGGATTTTCGGTTTTGGATTTTTCTACCACAAGACGTAAATCTTCTACCATTTCAAAATAACTGTTGAGATGGATTTTATCCCTACCATCTGACTTACCGTGTCCCCTTGCATCAAAACGATAGACGGCAATATCATGATTATTCATCGTTTTGGCAAAATCGGCAAAGCCGTGCGAATGCACTGCCAAACCATGCGAAATAATCAGTACTGCTTTGGGTGGATTTTGTGGATAATCTTTGGTTAGATAAAGGTTTAAACTATCATATCCTGCAACCAGTTCTGTAGTATTTCTTTCTATTGTCTGTTTGTTCATTTAATCGTCCTTTCTTATCTTAAAGCATTTACTAGAATATATTTTCACCCAATGCCACTCATTAAACGATCGATAATGATTTCAACCGAATCAATTTGATGGATTATTGAAATGCCAAGCCCCAATGAGGCGAAACCTTTTGATAAATCACCGTATAGCATGCCATTTCTCATCCCCGATGCTGGATTCGATGCTTGGTAAATCTCTTCATTTGTGGCTAAATTGCGATCCATTTCTGCCAATTTATTTGGGAGTTCCCCTGGTAGAGAACGGTAATAGGCAGGTTGCGTGCGATAAAGCAACATATCATTAGCATCTGATTTAATTAAAGCATCTTTAATATTATCAGCCATACGAGACTCTTTTGAGGCAAGAAAGGCAGTCCCGACAAACACCCCTTCCGCTCCTAGAGCCATCGCAGCTTTGGCAGTGCGTTCATCTGTAATCCCGCCAGCGGCTAATACTGGCACACGACCTTTTGCAGCATCTACCACCAAGGGCACAATAGAAAAGGTGCCAATAACATTTGCTGGAACTTGTCCCCCTTCATCAAAACCTGTGGCAACCAGAATATCCACACCACCTTTGATAGCTTCCTCTGTCACTTCAACAGTTGGTGCCCCTCGATAAATGACTTTGATATTGTTGGCCTTAAATTTTTGAGTCCATTCCTTTGAAAATGACCCTACCATCACAGCCACTTCGACCCCCTCTTCTATCATCATGTCTAGCATGGGTTGTGTATAGAGGTCAAAACCTACCACCGTAGGAATGATATTGATTCCAATAGGATTTGAGGTGATACTTCTAGCAATACGAACCTCACGGCGCATATTCTCCACCGTTTCTTCAACGGTCTTGGCAGGTTCTGATTGTCCAGCATTGATGCCAAGCACACCCAGTCCTCCAGCCTTACTAATAGCTCCTACAAACTTACCGTCTGTTAGCCAACTCATTGGTCCTTGAATAATAGGTTTTTCAATCCCTAAAATGTCTGTTACACGATTTTTCATTGCGTTTCCTCACTTTCTACTAACGTTGCTTTTGCAACCTGCATTATCGGTGAGCTACTTCATTGACGCTCCCTATTACAAATCGGTCTCTATTAGCATTTCGAGCTGCTTTTTCCTCTGGTGTATAGATATGGGTTTTGGCTTCTCCCAACGTTGGTAATGATAAATTAGATGAACCAGTACTCATTCTTGCCCAGGATAACTCTGCGGGACCTGCCAAATATTTTGCTCTTCCTCTGTTTCTCCTACAATAACACCAAAAGCTAATATACTTTTTGGCTCCTTCATATACACTGATGGTCTAAAGTCTTTTCGATATGACCGAAGGATTGAAATTGCTAAATGAGGTGCTAAATGGGCTGCGAATGCTAAACCAATTCCTTTTTCTACGGCAAACTGTAAACCGCCTTCACTAGATCCCAACATATATTTCAGGCACTTTTTACTCTGATATACTATTCATCGGGCTCCGAACTCTTTCATCTAATTCCGGTCCATATTAATGAACCCAACGCGTCATCGTTGTGTGAGCCATTGATAAGCCACGTTCTTCCATCATCTCCACTACATTACGAAAGCTTAAGTTGTACCGCAGGTACCATCTCACTGTTAGCAAAATAATGTGGGGCTGATAATGTTTTCATTTGAATAAATTTTGGTTTTCCATACCGATCACACACCTTTTGTAGAGTAGTAGTATCAGTATGTCAAGATTTAGAGATTACGCAATGGTCTTGAAGTTTTGGCACCAGAACCATAAAGTTCATTGTTCACCATTTAATAAAACTCCTTTTTAATCATTAGAAGAATAACTATTTATAAAAGAACCTTTTTTCTCTTATAGTTATCGGGTACATTACATGTAGTAAAATACCCGAAAAGATAAAAATACATCAGTGCGCTGAATACCTCTCCTCGTGGTTGACTACCCGGCGAATGAAAAATCCCAGGATCAAGCCAATCAATGCTATTATCAGCATGATCCAGAACACACTTTGTGTACCTGCCGTCGTAGCGCTTGCTATTTCGGTCAGCTTAGTCGGATCAGAGGAGCCGTGCAAGTATTTTTCCTTACCATTCGTAAGAATACTGATTGCTACCGCTATTCCAATTGCGCCTGCAACCTGCTGAAGTGAGTTTAAGACTGCTGTGCCGTGCGGGTATAATTCTGGCGGCAATTGATTTAGTCCGTTCGTTTGAGCAGGCATCCAAATCATGCATATCCCCACCATAAGCGCAGTATGCAAAGCTACTATAAAGACCACTGAAGAAGCAGGGGATAGGGTGGTAAAAAACCATAGCACGACAGCAACGAGAATGAGGCCAGGAATAACAAGCCATTTCGGTCCAAATTTATCGAATAAACGCCCCACTAATGGTCCTAAGATACCGTTCAACGCGCTGCCCGGCAAAAGCATGAGACCAGCGATGAAAACAGAAAGCCCTGCACCAGTCTGCAAAAACATCGGCAAAATGATCATGCTCGACATAACAAAGATCATACATGACAGTACTAGAAGCAGCCCGGTGACGTACATCGGATACTTGAAAACGTTCAAATTCATCATTGGATCGTGCATAAGGTTCTGTCGCAGTATGAACAATACCAACGCAACAAGCCCAACTATGATGGATGTGACTACGACCATGCTGCTCCAACCTTCCGCTCCTTCGCCTGCCTTACTGAAACCAAAGACAACTCCTCCAAAGCCGATAGTTGACAATGCGACAGACAACAGATCTATCCGGGCCTTCGTGACATCGGTGACATTTTCCAAGTACTTCAACCCTATCAACCACCCAATAATCAGGAACGGAAGTGATAACCAGAAGATGTAATGCCACGTTAAATATTCAATTAATAGACCGCTTATGGTCGGTCCGATCGCTGGTGCAAACATGATAACAAGTCCGACAAATCCCATTGCCACACCCCGCTTTTGAGGCGGATATATCACAAGTACTGTATTGAATAAGAGTGGAAGCAACAAGGCCATGCCTGCTGCCTGTAATACTCGGGCGAACATTAACATTTCAAAGTTAAGTGCGAGCGCCCCAATTAATGTACCAACGATAAAGCTGATGAGTGAACCCATGAACATCTGCCTTGTCGTAAACATCTGCAGCAGCAAACCGCTTATTGGCATTATAATGCCTAGAGTTAACAGGTACCCAGTTGTTAACCACTGTGCAGTTGCGGCCGAAATTTGGAACTCTTCCATTAAATTAGTGATTGCAATATTTAGGGCAGTTTCGCTGAACATGCCAACGAAACCGCAGATAAGCAGCGATGCCATTATGGCACGCGTATTGTATTGATTATTCATTTTTTTATCTCCTTATAAATTAATTTAATTAATAATAGTTTATTTTTTAGCGAATCCTTGTTTGTTTAAATACTCAAGCATAAAGGGCAATTTACTTCTTTCAAGGTGATCCTCAATATGATCTTTCCATCCCTTTACTTTCTTCACTGTGAAAGGCGCATTAACAGGACGATTTTGGTAATATTCACGCATCTGTTGGTCATAAGTTGCTAATTTTTCTTCATCCAACGGTTGATACTGATTTTCGAACATGACCATCGATTGAGGCAAACGTGGTTTTAGTCCAGGTTTTTCTCCAGAAGGATACCCTATGCATAGCCCTACTAAAGGAACCACATGCTTTGGTAAATTTAATACCTCGGTTAATTCAGTAATATTCGCTCTTACTCCACCGATATAGACACCACCGAGTCCCAGTGATTCTGCTGCAGTTAGAGCATTTTGAGCCATTAGCCCAGCGTCGAATGTACCTATTAAAAGGTATTCAATATAATTAAGGTCTACCTTTGGTGCAATTTCATGATTTCTGTTAAAATCTGCACAAAAAATCCAAAACTCTGCTGCTTCTTCAATATAAGGTTGATTTACAGAAAGTTGCATCACTTTTTTTCGTAGCTCTGGATCTGTAATTCTAATGATAGAAACCACTTGTAGTAGACTGAATGATGAAGTTTGATTAGCTGCCTTAAAGATCGCATTTCGTTGTGCCTCTGTAAGTGGTTGATTTGTAAAAGAACGAATTGATGTATGGTTTTGAAGCAAATCAAGGGTGGTATTCATTTTAAGCCTCTCCTCTATTAGTTATTGTTATCTTTCAGCCTTCCGTATTGATAAGGTACTCCCATATTCTCGCGCAATGTTTTTCCTTCATATTCTCTGTGGAACAACCGAGAAGCCTTCACATGCACCGGCCAAAAACCATTCTTCCAAGAAATCAGCATCTTGTACGGGGGTACCTGCAACTACTTAGTGCTAACATAGGATCCATAGGGAACATAGGAATCTGAGGTCCTAAGTCGCCGGTTAATGCTGGAGTATCGGCGATAAAGATCATTTGAAATTTTCCTTTTCAGCTAATTTAGCCCGCTCCACATAATTATCCGTATTTGTGTAGGCTGCTGGGTCGGTCCCAGGCATCCTCCAAGCGCTGAATTCAGCTCCGTATCCAGAAACCATTTGTAGTGCTAATTGCATCTCTTTTCTATTCCCCATGTATCTCTTCTCTTTTATTTCTCCAAGTAACTAAAATTTAGCTTACTAACTAACTGCTGGAGGTTAATCTTCTGATAGTTCTTCTTTTTATTTCTAGTATCTCGAATACTATTAGTATCCTCAGGCTCTAAATTAGTTGTAAAGAAGGGTTCAATGCGCCTTTAGAAATCCATTTGATAAACGATATTATAACTATTTAATACATTTAGGTTGAAGTTATTTATTTAGTATACTAAATATTTGAACAGAGAAAACTTAGAGCAAGTTTCTCTCCATACGCTTCATAAGATCCCTCAATAATAAACGTTCTTCCGGTAAGATTGAATGGAGTAGTTTTTCTCGCTGTTGTTTCCATATGAACTCAACCGGTTCTTCTAATTCTTTGCCTTTTTGCGTTAGATAAATTCGCATAACCCTTGCATCTTGTTTGTCACGTTGACGGTAAATAAAACCGTTTTGCTCCAATGATTTAACCATATTTGTGACCGTAGGCGGTTCACATTTTAAATGTTCACATAGTTGCATTTGTGTTAACCCATCATCTGACCACAGACGATAGAGTAAATTATCTTGGCCTACATAAAGATTAAGTTCTCTTAGACTTTTACTATAATCTCGACGCATTTGAAATGAAATTTTATCTAGCGACTGACGAATATCGCAATCAACCTTATCATTCATAGATATTCCTCCACCACTAAAATGTATTTAGTAAGCTAACTATATCACGGTTTAAATCTAGTTGTCAATTTATTGAACGTACCTCCTCACAATCGTTAAATTTAGATTACAGTTTTTTTTTTGATTGCTGTACAGTATTTGGTCTGCTACGTAATTAGAGAACTCTACAATCGGGGCCTTATATGGAATAAAGAGTGACTAATTATTCACTTCTGACAGCTTTCTATATAATGAAGCCCTAGATATTTTCGTTTTTCCATTCTGGTACAGCTGTACCCTCTTTTTTTGTAACTTATAGGGAACATTACTACTATACATAAAACCTGATTTAAGCATAAAGTTTGTAAAGTAATTATGCGTTAAGGCACACTTTTACGAAAAAATCATTATAAAGTAAGCACAAGTAATTGAAGGAAGTTACCCCTAATTTTGTAGAAAACAAAGAGTAGAACAATCTTATCCGGTTAATAGCATTGTTCTGTTTTATTATAGGATCTGTAAGGGAAAATAATATTTTTTGATAGTTTGACCATTTTTTACAGTTGGATTAAAGTGTGGATATATAATGAACATTAGAAGGTGAAGAGATTGGAAGATATTTTAATTATTGCTCCGTATCCAGAGCTTGCAAAAGATGCAATGCAGCTTCGTGAAAAAACAGATATTCCGTTCTCGCTACTAATATCAGGTGATCCTGAAAATCCCTGGCAGCAGCAAATTAAACCGGCAACGAGAGTGATTATTTCAAGGGGAGGCATGGCCAAATCTCTTCGAAAAATGCAAGAGTTACCGGTAATTGATGTACCGGTTACCCCGGCAGATATTTTGAAATCGATTAGTGCTGTTGCCCGTAGCGGTTACAAAAAAATTGCTATCATTACTCCAGCAAATATTTTGTCTAAACCAAGCCGCGTGATGGAACTGTCCGATCAACTGCAGTTAATATTCGTTACAGATGCAGACGGAAGCATTGAAGATGTTGTGAAAAGATTAATTGAAGATGAAAAAGTCGAAGCCATTATCGGAGATAGAGTTTCTGCGCAAATTGCGCTTCAGCATCACGTTCATAGCCATTTGCTGAAGTCTAGTGAAGAGTCAGTGCTCACAGCATTGGAGACGGCCATGAATGTTCTTCGGGCTCAGACAAGTGAACGAACGAAAACAAAGGAAATGCAGTCAATTCTGGATGTCATCCATGAGGCGGTACTTACAATTGATTCGGACGGTATTATTAAAGTATATAATGACGCAGCTAAAAGGATATTCGGGTTTCCACAGGATATCGCCGGTCGAAAATATTGGGACTGTTTTACAGATCCCGTTTTGCTGAACGTCATCCAGGAGAAAAAAGAAGAGCGTGAAATGCTTCATACGTTAGCAAATGGGAAAAAGATCGTCATTCATCATATTCCTATTTATATTGATTCTATTTTCCAAGGATCAGTAGGAATATACCAGGAAATAAGTAAAATTCAAAACATGGAGTTGAATATACGAAAGCGGCTGAATGATCGAGGGTTGACGGCAAAAAATACGTTTGATGACTTTGTCACCACTAATACTGAAATGAACCAGGTGGTCACCGAAGCTAGATCATATGCTCAGTCTGAAGCGACGATATTACTCTATGGAGAAACAGGAACGGGAAAAGAATTATTTGCACAAAGCATCCATAATGCAAGCAAAAGAAACAAAGGACCGTTTGTTTCGGTTAATTGTGCTGCGCTAAGCGAGAATTTATTGGAAAGCGAATTGTTTGGGTATGTGGAAGGGGCGTTTACCGGTGCGATTAAAGGCGGCAGGCCTGGCCTGTTTGAATTAGCACATGGCGGTTCGCTGTTTTTAGATGAAATCGGGGAAATTTCTCTCCCTTTTCAAGCGAAATTGCTGCGTGTGCTACAGGAAAAAGAAGTAAGAAGAATTGGAGGAGACCGTATTATTCCGATTGATGTTCGCGTAATATGTGCAACGAACAAGCCGTTATTTGATTTAACGAAGGAAGGGTCGTTTCGAGAAGATTTATATTACCGACTTAGCGTGTTGGAGCTGAGTTTAATCCCGCTTCGTGATCGAAAAGAAGATATCATTCCTTTAGCCATTTCATTTTTAAAAGCAGAAATGCAGCAAGAAAATCAAGTGTTGGTTTGGGGAAATACAGACGTATTCCTTCCTTTACTTGATCATCAGTGGCTCGGGAACGCAAGAGAACTTCAAAATGCGATTCATCGTTTAGTTATTTGTACGCCGGAAGGAACGATTACACAGGATCTTGTTTCGCAAATTATTCAATCGATAAAAAAGAAGCAAAAAACAGTACAAAAACTCGAAGTAGAGATTTCAACAGATTTCAGAAAAATGGAGACGGACATTTGGAGAAAGTTGTTAAATGAATATGATGGAAACAAAGAGCGCTTATGCGAGGTATACAATATCAGTAAAACCACTCTATGGAGGAAATTACAAATCGATAATAACGAACAAATAGTAGAGTAAAAAGAGAAGGCAATTAGCCAGGCTGTCGAGAAAATCTCGACAGCTTTATTTTTTCCCTTAAACTTTCCATCTCCTCATTTTATAATAGAGAAAAGCATACTAAAGGAAGGTGTTTTTCTCATGTTCCACACTAGAAATTCTTATCAGCACGAAGCCGAATTTGTATTGCTAGATCAACTGGTCGAAGAGGATCACCTGCTTCGTAAAATTGATCAGTACATTGATTTTACATTTATCGTAGATAAAGTAAAACCGTATTATAGCGAGAATAAAGGTCGCCTTTCTCTTGATCCACTTATTTTGTTCAAAATGATGTTTATCGGATACCTGTACGGTATCCGTTCTGAAAGACAACTTGAAAAAGAAATTTACTATAACATGGCGTATAGATGGTTTTTAGGTTTGAACATCAATGACCCCGTTCCTCATCACTCGACCATTAGCTGGAATCGTCGTACTCGATTCAAAGATACAACGATTTTTCAAGATATTTTTGATGAAATTGTGCTTCAAGCCATCAATCATGATATGGTAGGAGGCCGCGTTCTTTTTACTGATTCAACTCATCTTAAAGCCAATGCCAATAAACATAAATATACGAGAAAAACGATTGAACAAGATACCCAGAACTATATAAATGAATTAGAAGAAGCGATCCAAGAAGAGCGGGTGGCACACGGAAAAAAGCCCTTAAAGGTAAAAGAGGAGGTGAAAACAAAAAAAGACATTCGTCAAAGTATGACTGACCCTGAAAGTGGCTATCTTTATCGTGAAAATAAACCGGAAGGCTTTTTCTACCTAGACCACCGTACAACGGATATGAAGTACAATATCATCACGGATGCCCATGTCACCCCCGGCAATATCCATGATTCTATTCCGTATCTTGATCGATTGGATCACCAAATCGCCCGATTTGGTTTTCAAGTAGAAGCTGTTGCCCTTGATTCTGGTTATTTGACAACCTCAATCTGTAAAGGTTTATCGGATCGCCATATTTTTGGTGTCATCGCACATAGACGCTTTCATCCAACAAGAGGATTATTTGAGAAGTGGAAATTTCAGTATGATTCTGAATCTGATCACTACATCTGCCCAAATGGCGAGAAGCTATTATATACGACAACTGATCGAAAAGGTTATAGGTTCTACAAATCAGACCCTAAAAAATGCGTATCGTGTCCTTTCCTTGAGAGCTGTACAAGATCGAAAAATCATCAGAAAGTGATCTCAAGACATGTATGGGAGGAACACAAAGAAAAGATCAGACAAAATCGTCTGTCTGCCTCTGGAAAAGAGCTATATAAAAAAAGAAAAGAAAAAATAGAGCGAAGCTTTGCAGATTCAAAACAACTGCACGGGCTTCGCTACTGCCGGTTGAGGGGAAAACAAAATGTGAGTGAGCAAGTGCTTCTCACAGCTGCGTGTCAGAACATGAAGAAGATTGCCACACACCTAGCGAAGCTAGGCTAGGTGTGTGGGAGGCCTTTTTCATTAAATCTCATCCATCATAATTACGATGAAAATAAAAAAGATTGTAGAAAAACATGAGTTTCTCTACAATCTGAGAAGGCAATTAGCCTTCTTTTTTTGTTTCAAAAATGAAATGAACGTTTCGAATATGAAAAAGTATAAATTGCATTAAAGCCCCATAATTTTCTTTCTTATAAAGATGTTCATTCTAGGCAAACCGCTGTAAACAAAGGAATTTTTGTATTTTTCGTAAGAGAATTTTAGGTATTAGCAATGTTGGCACGAAAAATGCATCTTACGATAATGAAAGACAAAAAACATAAAGGTGGAGAAAAAGCATGAGTGAAGTTTCAATTGACCAAATTCGCAGCACAGTGAGAAAAATTTCCGTTGACCAAATTCGTGACACAGTAGCAACACTTTGCTGGGAGGCTTGTTACAAACTGCCAGATGATATTGTAGAAGGATTTCATAGAGCGAGAGAATCGGAGCAGTCGCCGTTAGGAAAATCCATTATTGATCAGCTTATTGAGAACGCTTCATTAGCCGCAAAAGAAGATCGTCCGTACTGCCATGATACAGGACTAACGGTTGTTTTCGCTGAAGTCGGGCAGGACGTGTACATTCACGGAGGAAATTTTGAAGAGGCGATCCACGAAGGGATTCGCAAAGGCTACAAAGAAGGCTATTTGCGCAACTCTATTGTTGGAGATCCGTTACTCCGGAAAAATACAAACGATAACACGCCGGGTGTGATACACACCAAACTCGTTGCTGGAAACCAAATTAAATTAACGGTTTTGCCAAAAGGTGGCGGAAGTGAGAATATGAGCGCCATGAAATTTCTGCTTCCGGGAGAGGGAGTTGAAGGAGTGAAGAAGTTTGTGCTGGACACTATTATAGCAGCAGGTGGAAGAGCATGCCCGCCGATTGTGGTTGGTGTTGGGATCGGTGGAAGCTTTGACAAAGTAACAGAAATCGCTAAGAAGGCGGTTCTGCGTGATATTGGCCAGTACCATCCCGAACCACATATTGCACAGCTAGAAAAAGAATTGCTTGAAGAAATTAACAAGACGGGTATTGGTCCGCAGGGGCTGGGCGGAACAAATACATCCTTATGGGTGTCTGCTGAAACATACGGATGTCATATCACAGCTCTACCAGTTGCGGTAAATATTCAATGTCACGCAGCGCGAAAAAAATCCTGCTTCATTTAAATTCAGAAAAGAAGGTGCTAAATAATGGCTAAAGTGTATATAGAAACACCACTTACTAGTAAAGATGTTTTAAGTTTACATGCAGGGGATGAAGTCTTTTTAAATGGAGTTATTTATGTAGCGAGGGACGCTGCGCATAAGCGGTTTTTGGAGCGGTTTGAAAACAATGAACAACTGCCGATCAATTTACGTAACCAAATCATCTTTTATGCTGGACCAACACCACCTAAGCCTGGACAGGTTATTGGCTCTATTGCCCCTACAACAGCTTCACGTATGGATCCCTATACGCCAGCTATGTTTGAGTATGGGGTTAAGGGTGTGATTGGAAAAGGGCCTCGCAGTCAATCTGTAAAAGACGCATGTAAAAATGAGAAAGCCATTTGCTTTTCTGCCATTGGCGGGTTATCTGCCCTTCTAAGCGATAAGGTACAAGCTGCGGAGGTAGTCGCCTATGAAGACTTGGGTCCGGAGGCAATCCGTGAACTTGTTGTTAAGGATTTCCCTGTTTTAGTTGTTTATGATGCACACGGAAAAGACCTTTATGAACAGGAGATCGCTAAGTATCGAACGTTAGTGCGATAATATAGCAATTGAGGGCTATCTACGATTTACCTTTTCTTGAGCTGGGAGTTTCTCGGGATGTTTCTTCTAACCAAGAGAAGATGACCGAGTTAACTCCTTTGTTCCAAAGGCACTGAAAAGATTGTAAGTTGGATTTGTCATAGTAGCTTGATTTTTGTCTATAACCCAAATAACACTGAAAACATTTTATGTGGCAACACACGATCTTCTGTAACCTTATATGTTTAGTTGTTAAGGCCCCTTACAAGATTTCTATTTTAATTCATGGGGAAAAAAAGTCTTTAGATGAAAACTTAATCCTAACCGACATTCAATTCGTCCTTACCACTAAGCTAAGCCCTTTATAGGCTTGAAGAGGGAGACTTCATTCAAAAATGTATTAAAGAATAAAACAAACGGGAGGGTAACATTAATGAAAAAACTGGGACTTCCTATCCAAATCTTATTAGGATTAATATCTGGTATCAATGTTGGTTTGGTATTTTACCAACATCCTAGTGTCGAGACCTACCTAAAACCAGTAGGCGACATATTTATGCATTTAATTAAAATGGTTGTAGTTCCTATCGTTTTTTCAAGTATTGTAGTTGGCATCGCTGGATTAGGCAGTGCCAAAAAGCTTGGGAAATTAGGGTTTAGAACCATTCTATATTTCGAAATAGCTACTACTGTAGCAATTGTAATCGGAATCCTTTTCGCAAACGTATTCAAGCCTGGTGCAGGGGTTGATATGAATGCGCTTTCGCAAGGGGATATATCCAATTACATGGCGACTGAACAGGAGATGGAAAAAGAGAGCCATTTAGAGTTTATTACTAATATTGTTCCAACGAATATAGTTGACTCGATGGCCAAAGGGGACCTTTTAGCCGTTATTTTCTTCGCTGTTCTTTTAGGTCTGAGTGTTGCTGCTATGGGAGAAAAAGGCGAGCCCCTGCTGAATTTCTTTAAAACTTTATCAGGCGCTATGTTTCATATGGTTTCATTTGTCCTTAAAGTCGCACCATTTGGAGTTTTTGGACTGATTGGTGTAACAATTTTCAAGTTTGGTGCAGTCTCTCTGGTTCCATTAGGCAAATTAATCGTTACCGCTTATGCAGCGTACTTGGTTTTCTTTATTGTTTGCTTTGGAATAGTAGCCAAATTATTTAAAATCAATTTTATCGAATTTATTAAACTTTTAAAGGATGAATTGCTTCTTGTGTTCTCTACGTCGAGTTCGGAATCTGCTTTGCCTCAAGTGATGAGTAAGCTAGAGAAATACGGGTGCCCTAAACCTATCGTTTCATTTGTTGTTCCAATTGGATATTCTTTCAATACAGATGGATCTTGTATATATTTGGCTCTTAGCTCCCTTTTTATTGCCCAGCTTTACGGAATTGACATGTCGCTAAGTGCACAAATCACATTAGTATTAATTCTTGCAGTCACTTCAAAAGGAATTTCCGGAGTAGCTGGCGGAGCATTAGTCGTACTCCTCTCTTCTTTAGCAGCTGCAGGTCTGCCACTTGAAGGTTTAGCTTTTATCGCGGGAATTGACTTTCTCTTAAATATGGGCCGAGCTACTCTTAACGTATTTGGAAACGCTTTAGCAACAGTGGTTATTACGAAATGGGAAGGCCAATTTGATACAGAAAAGAATAAAGAATACATCGCTCACAGGAGTACTGCAGTTTAAAAAAGAGAAGGCTGCTTCATAAGTTTTGATTATAAATAAATCTGAATTTTGCGTTATATGAGTTCTATATATCTTACTGGTAAAAGGGGTTTGTTCATCATGCAGGTGCTACAAAAAACACAAAAAATAGTTCGCTATCAGAACCATCACGGAGAAATACACTACGGTATTGTTGAGGGTGAGATGATATTACAACTGTCGAGTAATTTTTCTGAACTTGTCAACAAGAAAATAAAATATGATGGGATAAAGGTGAAATATAGTGATGTGAAAATTTTGGAGCCTGTAGCACCCTCAAAAGTGATTAATTTCGGCTGGACATATGCTGAGCATGCAAAGGAGACTGGGGGAAAGGCTTATCTCAAAGAACCATTTTTATTTCTAAAGCCAACATCTTCTTTGATTCCAAATAAAGGGGAAATTATTCTTCCTTCCAGTGATTTAACCAAGCAGGTCGAAATGGAGGGAGAAGTGGCACTCGTTATTGGAAAACGCGGAAAAAATATAAAAGTAGAAGAGGCTCTCGATTACGTTTTTGGCTGTACTATCTTTAATGATGTAACGGCAAGAGACCTAACAAAAAAGGACCCCCAGTTCACACGCGGCAAAGGTTTTGATACTTTTGGTCCATTGGGGCCTTGGATTGTAACAGGCATAGATCCAACCAATTTACGAATCGTTACAACTTTAAATGGTAAAGTGGTTCAGGATGGCAATACAAATCAAATGTCCCTTTCTATTCCTTACCTTATCAGTTGGATTTCACAGGTTATGACTCTGGAACCAGGGGATATTTTAGCCACTGGTTCCCCTTCAGGAAGTTGTCCAATGCAGTCAGGCGACATAGTTTCTGTTGAAGTAGAGGCTATCGGAAAACTATGTAATTATGTAAAATAAAATATATTATTTATCTGTTAATATTTAAGTACGAATAAGTTTGCTTTTTAAAAAATGGACTACTGAGAATTCATCAGCTGCATAGAGGTAAGAAAAGCGTTAGCATCAAAACTGCTAATGCTTTTCTTATGGAACTTTACGGAAAACGTTGACTTTCCATTATTGTCAAAAAAAGCTATTGATCCATTGTTAGTCAAGAGAATCACTTTCAGAATATATACTTTTACTAGGAATAATGACAAAATGGAACTGATTTTTGGTCGGAACATGTTAAGGAAATGGGGGATCTTTCATGAAACCTAAGGTAATTGTTTATAAAAGTCGATAAAAAAGTGTTGGATTTTCTTAGAGATACATTAAATGTAACTTATTTTTAAAAAAATAGATTCACAAACATATCCTGTATTTCTTGAAGAACTGAAAGACGCCCAAGGCATTTTAGGATCTCGGCTTAAAGTTGATCAAGAATTGTTAGGACAAGCACCTAACCTAAAAATTGTGTGTAATACATCTGTTGGTTATGACAATCTTGATTTATCTGCATTGGCAGAACATGGAGTAATTGCTACCAATACTCCGGATATTTTGAATGATACAGTAGCAGATACTATTTTTGGATTAATTCTATCTACAGCAAGAAGAATTCCTGAGTTAGATCAATGGGTAAAAACAGGACAATGGAAATCTACCCTCGAAGAAAAATGGTTTGGAGTCGATGTTCATCACAAAGTATTAGGAATCATTGGCATGGGTAGAGTGGGGACAGCGATAGCAAAAAGAGCATACTCTGGGTTTGATATGCAAATTTTATATCACAACCGTTCTCGGAATGAAGAAGCGGAACTGAAATACAATGCAACCTATTGTACATTGGATGATCTCTTAAAACAGTCTGATTTTGTTTGTTTAATGACGCCTTTAACTCCCCAGACTGAAAAGTTGATCGGGCAAAGGGAATTCGAGTTGATGAAAGAGACAGCTATTTTTATTAATGGGTCAAGAGGAAAAACAGTGGATGAGCAGGCTTTAATCCAGGCACTGAAAACAAGAGAAATTCTCGGCGCGGGGCTTGATGTTTTTGTACAAGAACCGATGGATAAGGACCATCCTCTGCTCACAATGAACAATGTTGTGACACTGCCCCATATTGGCTTTGCCACCTATGAAACTCGGTTTAATATGGACATGATGGGAGCCGTTAACTTAGTAGCTGGACTCCAGGGTGAAGTACCACCAAATTTAATAAAAGTTAAGTGAATAATATTATAGGAAACTTAGAAAACAACCTTTGCTCAGGCGAAGGTGTTTTCTTTTTTGTGTGTGATTAAAGCGCCGTTAAGGTGCGATAGTCTGTTGTTTAAATTCTCCGTTGCGGTCACGCGGGATCGTCAACTGGAGATCTCCATATTCAGTGTGCAGCCTACAGGAATAGATTGTATTCAGCACAAAAAAAGCCGAAATTTTTTGTGAAGCAGCCTGTAGGGCAAGAGCCCGGTGGAATACCGAACTCATGCCCTACAGGCTGCTTAATAAATTACGTGTCTAACTTTTTGGGTTCACTTCACCATACCCGTTTTCAACGTAAAGGTGTTTTTTATTTGTCTCACTCTATGGGTTCAATCCCATTTTCAAAGCTAGGGTGTTTGATTTGAAATTAGATTATAAGCATCATGGTTATTTTATATAAATTTTAGTTTTATGTACAATGTGCTAAATTCAAATATTGAACATTTTGAACGAGAATTAGAAGAGTATGTTTATTATTGCAACCAAAAACGAATGATAGCAAAATTAAATGACCTAAGTCCAATAAAATACAGGACTCAGGTCTTGGAAGCTGCCTAAACTTTTTTATCTAACTTTATTGGGTTAGATCACTTCCACATAGCTTTTGATGCAGGTTTTCACTTATTTAATAAAGCAACAGGAACTAGATAATTACAATCACGGGATATAAAATAAAGAACGGACTTAGATAAGTCAGATCCGATCTTGATTTAATACTTGAAAATGATTCGTATTATCCCCGCTTCGTCCTTGTTCGCGTTTATACACTTCTTCAAGAATCTCTGCCGCAATTTCCTGCATGCTTTTGCCTGTCTGTTCACCTTGCTTTCTTAGCCAATCCTTAATGTCCACGGATAGGGAAACCGACAGCAATTCTTCCTGTGATTCAATACTAAGTGCATTATATTCTGGAACATACCGCACACGCCCTTGTTTAGCCGACCGCTTAATAAAATCGGCTAACTCACTAGATACACTAGTTAACCGGGCATCTTTCATGTGAATGACCCATCGGCCTTTTAAGCGTTCCATATATAGATTGGCCACTAAAACCTGCTGATAAAGCAGATCCATCACTTGATAGGTGAGGGAGTAAGTTGCCGGTAAATTAAGCACTGCATATCCAGGCTTCGTGCTGCGCTTGCCCATTTCGAGGGAATAGTCCGGTGTTAACCTATGTGTGTAGATTCCTTCCATGTAGCTGAACGTATCATCGGTTCCAGGCACGATAAAGTAGCAGTCCATTAAACCTTTGCGCATAAGTCTCGCTTCTGGAATGGAAGGGGAAGAAAAGCGCTGGTACACCGCTTCTTTCGCTTTTTTATTGTAATACTGGCGCTGGGAAAGCCGGTCTTCCCAAATTTTCTTTTCGTGCAGCTCACCGAATTCTTTTAGATCGCTTTCTTTAATTAGCGGAATCATTCGTCCTTTTACCTGCCCTTCTGAAGCGGGAAGAATGCCTTCTTTGATATAAGCAGCAATAAAATTCCGGTTCGTCTGCAGGTACTATGCTGCTTGGTTTAAGGTTAAGCCTTCCGGCGTTTTAGGCATCGTTTTCATAAGTTATACAGCCGGCTTAGAAGGCGGTCAATTGTTAATGCAATATCAAGCCGTGAACAATCGAATCGCGAATAATATCATGACAGCGAGTGCCTCGCATTACTTAGTCGTGAATCTTTATGGAGTGAATCAACAGAATACCTTCCAGAAGAACGTGTATGACGACCGAAAAGGTGCGAAGTCATCACAGTGGGTATGGCGCGGGAAATGGATGGAAGGCTACAAAACGTACCGCTCTAAAAGCGGTCAAGATAAAGGATCAGCACATCTCAATCCACAATTTGTGAATGAGAAAAAATATGATTTTCGTCTCAAGAAATCATCACCTGCTAAGAAAATCATCGGAAGCTGATGATATTTTAGGAATTTTCAAAAAAGTCATTGACATTGATGTTACATCACATTAAAGTAAAGAAGACATTTCAACGAAAACAAATTTCATAACGGATCTCTTATCAAGAGAGGCAGAGGGACTGGCCCTATGACGCCCGGCAACCGTTTCTACTATAGAAATTGGTGCTAATTCCTGCAAAGCTGTTACAGCTTTGACAGATAAGAGAGGAAGATTTCCCGATACATGTTTCATGCAACGGTGATCAAGCCTCTCTTCCAGGAGAGGCTTTTTTTCGTCTCTTTTTCAAATGAAAGAACAGTTTACTGGCGTTTTCCCACTGTTTTACCTAGTTTTCCGATGTGGAAAATAAAAACAACTTGAGGAGGAACAGCAATGAAGCGTAAGCATTTTACATCATGTCTTATATTATTAATGGTATTGACGATCCTATTAACGGGCTGCGGCACTGGATCAAGTGCAGGCTCAAAGGCAAATGCGAACGAAAAGGTCTCCTTTGACAATGTACCGAAGCGATTTGCAAAGGGACAGGGAGCAAAAATTAAAGTCATCCGTAAAATCGGAGGAGATGATCATACAGCGCAGTTTTTAGCTGGGACGAAGGCAGAAGGTGAAGCGCTTGGCTTTACGGTAGATGTCTACACCGCAAATGGAAATACAGCGAAATTCCATGATGCGATCTCTCAGGCGCTGGAAGAAAATTATGATGGCTTTATCATCTCTCATGGGGACGACGAGGCGACCGTCGCTGACGTGAAAAAGATCACAGCGAAGGGCATTCCAGTCGTAGCGTTTGATTCGAATCCTAAGCTGAAGGACATCAAAGGGGTCACAGTGACGTCTCAAGATGACGAACAATTAGCGAAAAAATCATTAGACGCACTCGTATCTGATTTTAAAGGAAAAGCAAATATTGCATACCTCTGGGTAGATGGGTTCCCGCCAATGGTGAGACGAAACAAGGTCTATCAAGAAACGCTCAACCAACACAAAGGGATCAAGGAACTTGACCGCTTTGGCATTGCTTCCTCTGATACGTCTGTTCAAACGCAAAATGCAGTAGCAGCCATGCTGAATAAATATCCAAAGGGTAAACTTGACGCTATTTTTGCCACGTGGGATGCCTTTGCCATTGGCGCAGCAAGAGCGCTAAAGGAAGCAGGAAGAACAGAAGTGAAGATTTACGGGATTGATGTGTCAAATGCTGATCTTCAAGAAATGACAGCGAAAGAAAGTCCATGGAAGTACACAGCAGCGGTTGATCCGAAGCTCATCGGCGCTGTTGACGTGAGAATTCTTGCGAAGAAAATAGCTGGAGAGAAAACACCATCTTCCTATGACCTTGAGGCCTCTCTCATTTCACAAAAGCAGCTTCAACAAGCAGGCAAGGCCATCAATATGGTCAATCTTGCGGAAGAAGTAAAGGGGTTCGGTTCATCTACTGCTTTTGAAGAAGATTGGATGAAGACCTTGAAGAAACATTATGCAAAATAAACAACGTACACTCTCTTTCCATAGAGGGTGTTTCGTTTTTCAAATGCCGATCAATAGACAAGGAGGACACCTATGACTTCGCCGCTTGTTTGTATGAAGAACATTTCGATTGAATTCCCTGGGGTTAAAGCGCTGGATCAAGTGAATTTCACATTAAAAAAAGGCACGGTCCATGCGCTGATTGGAGCGAATGGTGCTGGGAAGTCAACGTTAATGAAAGTTCTTTCTGGCGTTCATTCGCATTTTGAAGGAACCATCCACATCAATGGCAAGGCTGCATCGATTCAAACACCAAAGGAAGCGGCCTCATACGGTGTGCAGACGGTCCATCAAGAATTGGATACGGCTCTTGTTCCCTATCTAAGTGTTGGTGAGAACATGATGATGCATGAGATTGAGAAAAAATCATTTGTCCGCTGGAAAGAGCTTCATCGCAAGGCGGCTCAACTATTAAAAGAGATGGACATCGACATCTCCACAAAACGTCTTGTGAGTGATCTGACACTTGCAGAAAAACAGATGGTGCTCATTGCCAAGGCCGTTTCGATCAAATGCAGCATTTTAATTTTAGATGAACCAACCGCTCCGCTTAGTCATGCGGAAACAAGCAAGTTATTCTCAATGATTGATCAGCTGAAAAAGAATGGAACGGGCATCGTTTTTATCTCCCATCGCATGCCCGAAATTTTCAACATCTGTGATGAGCTGACTGTGATGCGAAATGGAACCGATGTGGCGGCACACCTCGTCAAAGACACCAATCCCCAGCAGATCATTGAGGAAATGCTAGGCGCGCCATTAGAGGAGCAATTCCCGCCCCGTACACCTTTGAAGGATGCACCTATTGTGCTTGAAGTGAAACAGTTATACGACCAGCATAAATTAAGCAACATTCATCTTCATGTGAAAAAGGGAGAAATTCTCGGGATTGCAGGACTTGTCGGTGCTGGTAAAACAGAGTTGTGCAAAGTCCTTTTCGGCGCCTCAGAAAAGAAGGCGGGCACTGTGCAGCTTCATGGTAAAACCATTCAAATCAAATCGCCTCATCAAGCCGTGAGAGCCGGCTTGGCACTTGTTCCCGAGGAGCGGAGAAAAGAAGGGATTCTAACGGAAGAGACCGTGGGATGGAACTTAACAGCTGCAAGTCTTCGCTCATTCTCACGGGTGCTCAGCTTCTTACATCGTCCTAAGGAAAAGCAGGCAGCAGGTGAAATCGTCAAACGGCTTGGCGTCAAAACGCCTTCTCTTGAGGCGAAGGTAAAGCATTTATCTGGTGGAAATCAGCAGAAGATTGCCATTGGAAAATGGCTGCTAGCTGAGGCGGATGTGTATCTCTTTGATGAACCAACCAAAGGCGTAGACGTTGGAGCGAAAAAAGACATTTTCTCTCTTATTGCAGAACTTGCCGCCCGGGGAAAGTCCGTGATTTATGCGTCAAGTGAGCTGGCGGAAATTGCGGGCATCGCAGATCGAGTATACGTGCTATATGATGGCAGCATTGCCCGGGAAATGACCGCACCAACGACAGAAGAAGAGCTTTTATATCATTCAACAGGAGGACAATCATGAGCGAACGACAAATTTCAGCCCCTGTGCAGCAAATGAAAAAACAGCGGCCATCATTTCACCTGTTTGATTTCTTTTATCAATACGGCACTATCTTAACGATTGTCGTTTTGATCGTGGTATTTGCGGCAGCGAATCCAGCGTTTTTGCAATCAGGGAATATCATCAACATTTTACGATCTATCTCAATTGTCACCATCATTGCGGTGGGCTTAACGATATCATTGGCAGTGAATGGCTTTGATTTATCAGTAGGCTCAGTCGCTACGTTATCGAATGCGATTGTAATCTCTATGTTTGTATGGTTCTCGCAAAATCCACTGATTGCGATCCTCTCTGCGCTAGCGGCTTCTATTATTGTTGGTTTACTGAATGCATGGATGATTGTCAAAATGAAGATTCCAGATATGCTTATGACATTAGCCATGATGTTTATCATTCAAGGGCTGGCACAAACCTATACGAAAGGTGCGACCATTTCTGAAAATATGGTGCTGCCTGATGGTACTTTCTCGACTGGTACCATCCCCGCCTTTTTCAGTAAAATCGGACAGGTGCCATATATCATTCTGATTATGGCAGCCATCGTGCTATTTGCACATGTTTTCATGACCTACACAAAGCATGGCCGATTGATGTACATCATCGGTGGGAATAAGGAAGCGGCTCGATTGTCTGGCATTCATGTGAACAAATACAAAATCGCAGCATATCTTCTCTCTGCTTTATTTGCAGCGATAGGTGGTATTGTACTGGCGTCAAGGGTGATGACAGCAGAAATTAATGCTGGAGCGCCTTATTTAATGGATGGAGTAGCGGCTGCCTTTATCGGCTTTTCTGTCATGGGAGCAGGTAAGCCAAACGCATTTGGCACTTTTATTGGTGCTGTGCTCATCGGTATTTTACAAAATGGACTTGTGATGATGTCTGTCCCTTACTATGCGATGGACATTGTGAAAGGATCGGTGCTTGCACTTGCGCTGGCGCTGACGTATTACAAGCAGCGTAGCTAAGACGTATTTTTTTAAAACCATTCGAGTCCTCTCTCCGTCTAGTAAACGGAAAGCGGTGTAACCGCCGTTTGCCAAAAGGAGATGACAAATAGAATGAATATGTCAGCAACTCATGTAGAAGATTTGAAAAGTGTCATGGAAGACTGGAAAAATGAATTATTAGTATATAAATTTGCGTTAGATGAAATGGATACAAAGTTTTCAATAATTAGTCAGGAATATAATTTAATCCATGGACATAACCCAATAGAGCATACAAAATCACGGATCAAATCCTTTGAAAGCATCGTAAATAAGCTAGCAAGAAAGGGATGCGACATCACTACACAATGTGCAAAGGAGCATATTCATGATATCGCTGGAGTACGCATCATCTGCTCCTTTATTCAGGATATCTATAACGTTATTGATGTATTGAGGCAAAGAGAAGATTTAAAGATCCTTGAAGTGAAGGATTACATTCAACATCCAAAGCCAAACGGCTACAGAAGTCTTCATTTAATTGTTGAGATTCCTGTCTACTTAACGAATCGTGTGGAGCATGTGAAGGTCGAGATTCAGGTTCGGACCATTGCGATGGATTTCTGGGCGAGTCTTGAACATAAAATCTATTATAAACTGCAAAACGATGTCCCTCATCAGCTCACCGATGAACTGAAGGAAGCGGCAGATATCGCCCATTACTTAGATGAAAAAATGCAAAATATCAAACGAGAAATTGATTAGCAGATAAAAAGAGTAGCTGTTTTTGACAGCTACTCTCAGCGTGTAGACAAACCCTCGCATTCTGTGTCAGTCCTGCGTGCTGGTGCTCACGAATCTCAAATTCGCTCCGCTCCGGTACTCGTCCTTCCTAGACTGCAAAGGTTTTCTATCACGCTGAAAAGAAGACAAAGGCTTCCATATTAAGGGTTGGTTCCGCGATCTCTCTTTTGAATGATCGTACTCTTGTCTTGAGATTGTGCAGATTGGCTGTCTTTTTGGCTAGAAGTTCCAATGAAAATACCTGTTATCAAGAGCGTAAAAATCGCACTTGTGATGAGCCATTTCTTCATCATACATCACTCCATATTCTTAACAAGTTTTTAAGGACAACGCCTTGTTCCAAAAATAAGTGGATTCTTCATGAAGCCCATTATCCGTTAAGTAAGCTGCTACATCCTGACAGATGGCTTCAAGATCGACAAGGAAATTCATTGATTCTAATTGATCACAATAAGACATGATTTGCTCGATCATGTTGTCTGGCTGAAGCATGAGTGTTTCTAAAATGGATAATTTAAGTGAAATGTTTCGTTGTTTTAAATTTTCTGCTTTTTGAAGTGAAAGCTGTACGTAATAGTGGAACAAACCAGGCTTTTTCAGCTTAAATAGTGCTTTTGTGTAGGCATACATGGCAAGTAAATAGCCGCCTGGAGAAGAAGTTTCGAATGTCTCAATGAATAAAGCTTTTTCTAGGAGCGGTACAGCTTCACTGTATTCATTTCTTAAACTTTTAATAAAGGCTGCATTGCAATACGCGTGACCAAGTAAGTCTGGGTCTTCCATCTGTTCTAGTGAATGAATCACTTCTTCAAACAACGTCACTGCCTCATCATATTTCGATTGATCAGCATAATTCAAAGCAAGCATCATTTGACAGCTGATTGATTTTTTCACATAACATGGATCTGCGTCGTAAATAGATGAAGCCATCTTTAAGTGGTGTATGGAGAGAAGCGTGGACCTAATATTATAGTATAGGCATCCAGTTTTATAATGAAATTCTGCTTTTTCAATGTCATCGTGCACGAGGTCTAATTTTTCCTCGGCCAATTTTAAATGATGAAATGCCGTATCTTGATTCCCTCTGCGCATTTCATACATGCCTTTAAAGAAATAGAAATAGTAGCTGAGCATATCATCCGTACGGATCGCATTTTCATCAACAAAAAGACTATGATCTAACGAAGCTGTATCTTCGATGAGATCCTTAAATCGGTATTCTAGTAATTGATAGTAAAGTAAGACGTCTTGATTCTCTTCCATTCGATCAAACGCTTGAAGAATGTCTTCTTTTAGCTGTATCGCTTCTTGTATCTCTCTTTTTTTCATCATGACATACCAGTCATTTAGCATATTCGCTACATCAACGGACGACAAAACCCTAGTTTCTTCCAACTCATATCCTCCTTTCTTCATCTATCCGTCTATTTCGATTTCCGGTCATTTGAATCAACTTTCCATATTAAGTATCTTCTTATATTTTAAGCGCTCTCTCGCGAATTGTAAAACATGTTTTTTGATGTAAATTCAACCAATAGTGAAAAATAAAGGGATTCCAAGGATTTTGTATACGCTTACATTTTTTTAGGTAAATAGAGGGTTTTTGAAAAAATATATTGCAATATCAATAGAGAGAGAATGGCGGTCGATGAGTGTTTTTTCGTAGAAGAGAAAGAAACGGCGATTTTCAAGGTGCAGACTCATTTTTACGTGAGATTATCTTACATCATGATTGTGAATCCCTCTTCTTTCAGAATAAAATGAGTTATTCGCAAAAAAGTAAAATTTAAAGAGACTATTGATCTAGAATTGTATAGATCTTTGGTATTGATAAAAAACATCACACACCATAGATTTAGCGTGGTATAGTAATATTGTTATTGCGAATATTTAGACAAAACTGACAATAGGGGGTCGTGTTTTATGAAGAAATCGATGTTACTGATCATGGGACTAATTGTTGTGCTTGTCATGGCAGCCTGTGGATCGAAATCGGACAGCGGTTCGGGAGAAGGCAAAGGCACATATAAAATTGGGATAGATACAACATATCCGCCATTTGAATTTGAAAAGGGCGGTAAATATGAAGGAATAGACGTTGATTTAATTAACGCGATTGCAAAGGACCAAGATTTCAAAGTGAAGCTTGAAGCAATGGACTTCTCAGGGATCATTCCAGCGATGCAAGCAGGTCAGCTTGATGTGGGAATGGGCGGGATGAGTATTACAGATGAGCGTAAAAAGAAAGTAGATTTCTCAGATCCATATTTCGACGCTGGACTGACAGTTGTCGTGAAAAAGGACAGCAGCATCAAATCAATTGATGATTTAAAGGGGAAAAAGCTAGCTGTTAAAAATGGGACAACAGGAGCAAAATTTGCATCAGATAACGCAGATAAATATGGGTATGAAGTTGTTCAATTTAATGACAGTCCATCTATGTTCCAAGAAGTATCGAATGGAAATGCAGATGCATTGATCGAGGATTATCCTGTCATTACGTATGCGATCGCCCAACAAGATTTAAAATTGAAAACAGTTGGAGACCGTTTGAATGGGGACCAATACGGTATCTCTGTGATGAAGGGGAAAAACCAAGACTTACTGAAGAAAATCAATAAAGGCCTAGAGAACCTAAAGAAAAACGGTGAATATGACAAAATCATTGATAAATATTTGAAGTCATAACACAAGCGAGGCGCGCTCCGAGCGCGCTTTCTTTATGTGTACATCGTATGTGAATTAGGGAGGGAGAAACATGGATACGATTATGAATGCATTTCCATATTTAATGGATGGTTTGCAAACCACTTTATACATCTTTGTTGTTGCTATCATTTTAGGATTTATCATCGGTTTAATTGTGGCATTATTCCGCCTGTCACCATTTAAAGTCTTGAATTTCATCGCACTCGTTTTTGTAAATGCCATTCGAGGTACGCCGTTTATCGTACAGCTATTCTTCATTTATTTTGGTTTGAATACACTTGAATTCATTTCGCTTGATCGAGTGCCGGCAGGGATTATTACAGTAGCGATTAATGCGGGGGCTTATTTCTCAGAAATTATTCGTGCAGGGATTCAGTCCATTGATAAAGGACAAACAGAAGCCGCACGCTCTCTAGGTTTTACAGGGGGACAAAACATGCGCTTTATTGTCCTTCCGCAGGCATTTCGCCGGATGCTTCCAGCGATTACAAACCAAGCCATCATCAGCTTAAAGGACACGTCCCTCTTATCTATTATCGGGATCGCCGATATTATGCAGCGAGGGCAAGTACAAGCATCGGCTACATTTGATCCTTTAAATGTCTGGCTCATTGTCGGTGTCATTTATTTCGTGATCATTTATTTACTTTCTCTACTGGCTAGCTATGCAGAAAGGAGATTTGATATCAAATGAGTATGATTACGGTGAAAAATTTAAAGAAATCCTTTGGTGAAAACGAAGTTTTAAAGGATATGAATGCAGTCATTGAGGAAAAGGAGGTAGTGTGTGTCATTGGTCCCTCTGGATCAGGAAAAAGCACGTTTCTACGATGTCTTAATAAATTAGAGGATATTACTGCTGGAGAAGTCATTGTCCATGGACATACGATTACAGATCCAAAGGTTAACATCAATAAAGTACGGCAAGAAGTGGGCATGGTATTTCAGCACTTTAATTTATTTCCTCATAAAACGGTTTTAGAAAATATCACGATCGCACCAATTAAGGTAAAAGGTGTCGAAAAGAAGGCGGCAGTCGATAAAGCCATAGACTTGCTTGAAAAGGTCGGCTTAAAGGACAAAGCCAAAAGCTATCCTAACCAATTATCTGGTGGACAAAAACAGCGTGTCGCCATTGCAAGAGCCTTGGCGATGGACCCGAAAGTGCTATTATTCGATGAACCGACATCGGCACTTGACCCTGAGGTCGTTGGGGATGTATTAGCTGTTATGAAACAATTAGCAGTCGAAGGCATGACGATGATTGTGGTCACACATGAAATGGGCTTTGCAAGAGAGGTAGGAGACCGCGTGATCTTTATGGATGGCGGTTATATCGTCGAAGAAGACAAACCGGAAGCACTCTTTGGAAACCCGCAGCATGAGCGTACAAAATCATTCCTTAGCAAGGTGCTATAAAAAAAGAGTAAGGGCAGATATACATGCTCTTACTCTTTTTTATAAATAAATGGATCATAAGAGACATCGCCATTCATATGAAGATAGGATAGCCACCCAATTTCCTAGGAAATATTAGCGCTGGAAGAATTCAATCCATTCTTGATCTGGTCCTCTGAAAAAGAAGTAGCAATATCCATTTGGCAATGTTGTGATTTCCTCATCTATTAATTCAATTTGCAGCTTTTGAATACGGTTGAATTCAGCATGAATATTGTCTGTTGTGAAGGCGAGATGGTGGACCTTTCCTTCAGATGGCAGGTCACTGCTGTAGCCCTGAATGAGCTCAATTTCCGTTTCTGCTTCGTCTTTGAATCCAAGAAATGCAAGCTCAATCACTCCGTTTGTATGAGTGATCCGATCCTTTAATTTCATGCCCACAACTTTTTCATAAAAATCAATGGACTGATCAATATTCGTGACCATAATACCTGTATGATCTAAGCGTAATGTTGTCAAAAGAAGAGCCTCCTCTATGTCATGTTGATATTTTTCTCCTCATCTTATCATAATAGAAGTAACGTATACATTCATATGGTAGGATAGAGAGAGTCAATTTAGGATAAGGATGACACAAATGAAAAAAATCTCATTAAAACAAACATTTGCAGAACAAGTGAAAAAGGGATATCCGCTCATTTCAAAAGATGCTGTATCGCGTGTGAACGGAGTGCAGGAAGGCGAGCTCATTGAATGGGTGGATGAAAGAGGCTCCTTTTTAGGAAAAGGCTATTATGGTGTGCAAAATAAAGGAATCGGCTGGGTGCTTTCCTTTGATGCGAACGAAAAAATAGATCAGGCCTTTTTTGTCTTTAAGCTTGAGCAGGCAGCGAAAAGTAGAACGCATTTATTTCGTGATACGCAGACGACTGCTTTTCGTGTGTTCAATGGAGAGGGTGATGGAATTGGTGGAATCACCATTGATTATTATGACGGATTCTATCTCATCCAATGGTATAGCGAAGGTGTTTATACATTAAAAGCAGATGTATTGGCTGCGCTTAAGCAGGTATATCCAGACTATAAAGGAATTTATGAAAAGAAACGCTTTGATACGTCTGGACAATACATTGAGGATGATGATTTTGTGAAGGGAGAAAAAGGGGACTTTCCTCTCATC
Organism: Bacillus pumilus; assembly: GCF_024498355.1. GTDB lineage: Bacteria > Bacillota > Bacilli > Bacillales > Bacillaceae > Bacillus > Bacillus pumilus_P. The sequence continues at coordinate 3,375,044 of NZ_CP101833.1, read as the reverse complement.
GTGAAAGAAAACGGTATGAACGTGGCGGTTTACTTAAATGATGGCGCTATGACAGGCATTTTCCTTGATCAGCGTCATGTGAGAAAAGCAATCCGAGATCGTTATGCAAAAGGAAAGACTGTGCTCAATACATTTTCTTACACAGGCGCTTTCTCGGTGGCAGCAGCGATTGGCGGAGCGAGCCGTACGACAAGTGTGGATGTCGCAAACCGCAGCTTGAAAAAAACATCCGAGCAGTTTGAAGTCAATGGAATTGATGTGGACGGACAGGATATCAAAGTCATGGACGTATTTAAATACTTCCCATTTGCAGCGAAGAAGGGATGGACCTATGATTTAGTCATCTTAGACCCGCCTTCCTTTGCACGAACGAAAAAACACACATTCAGTGCAGCGAAGGATTATAAAAAGCTATTAAAAGAAGCCATCCAAATCACGGCTGAGAACGGCGTCATTGTGGCATCAACCAATAGCAGTGCATTTGGAATGAAAAAATTTAAAGGATTTATTGCTGATGCCTTTAAAGAATCTGGACAAACGTATCGTATCCTCGAAGAGTATACCCTTCCCGAGGATTTCCGTACAACTAAGAATTATCCTGAAGGAAACTATTTGAAGGTTGTCTTCATTCAAGCATAAGAAAAAGCCATTTTCCAATAAGGGGAAATGGCTTTTTTTATAAGGTGAACGACATGAGGATAGGCGCTGCACATAATGTAATAATGGCGGAAATAATCATTGATACACTTGAGATTGTACCTGAGACAGAGCTTAATTCAAAGGCTTTCGATGTTCCTGCCCCGTGTGCACCTGTACCAAGCAGGACGCCCATTGCAATGTCATTATCAATGCGGAAATAACGGATGACCATTGGACCGATGATCGAACCGAACAGTGCCGTTAAAATGACGAATACAGCCGTAACGGATGGCATGCCGCCGATCATTTCTGACACACTCATTGCCACTGGTGTTGTGATCGACCTTGGGACAAGGCTCTCAATAAGGCTTGTGTCCAAATGAAACAATTTGGCGATAAATGCCGTTGATAAGATGGCGATGACAGAACCGCAAGCCACATTCAAAATAATTTCCACTGCATGCTTCTTCAGAATGTGAAAATACTTATATAAAGGAATGGCAAAAGCAACAGTCGCAGGCTGAAGCATATTCGTGAGCCATTTCCCGCCTTGATTATAAGCATCGTAAGGAATGTTTACGATTAACAGCAGGGCCACAAGGACAAGCGGAGTCACAAGTAACGGAGAAACATAGACTTTCGGATGCCGTTTGTACACCGCTTTTGATCCGAGATATAAAAGAACCGTTAAGATCAGAAATAGTCCGCCAACTAACATAGCTTTTTTCGCTCCTTTCTTTTCGCAATCATTTGCGTCATCATGCCAGTCGAGAGCATGACCACAAAGGTACTAAGTAAGACGACAAGGACAATACTTGTGCCAGATTGAGAAAGCAATTTTCCATAATCAATCACACCTACTGCTGACGGGATAAAGAAGAGCAGCAGTTCTCCGAGCAGCCATACGGCGCCAAGTTCAATCCATTTTAATTTAATGATGTTAAAATGAAGTAATAAGAAAATGACAAGAATGCCTAAGATCGTGCCCGGAATTCTTAAATGCAAAAAGGCCGCCAGCACATTCATCAATTTCGCAAAAACAAATAAAGCCATAATCTGAAGGGTAGCAATCAGCGGCGTTTTGAGCAATTGCACTTTCTGTTCACTCCTTTTTCTATATAAATTGTTCACTGTTTCACAAAAACATGACAACGTTCCAATTGATGAGCTTACTTTAAAGTGTACAGCACGCTCTATTATAGGTAAAATACATATATCGAATAATTATTATTCCTTTTGTCTATAGAAAGGATGAGCCATGTGGACATCAGACATTTAACATATTTTTTAGAAGTGGCAAGGTTAAAGAGCTTCACGAAAGCATCGCAATCCCTTTATGTGTCGCAGCCGACCATTTCCAAGATGGTCAAAAACCTGGAGGATGAGCTGGGGGTGCAGCTGTTCTACCGGAACGGCCGGCAGGTTGAAATGACAGATGCTGGACAAACGATGTATACACAGGCAAGTGAAATCACCCAATCATTTCAGAATTTAACGAGTGAATTAAATGATTTAATGGATGTAAAAAAAGGGCATATTCGAATAGGGCTGCCGCCCATGATTGGGTCAAGTTTCTTCCCAAATGTCATGGGAGAATTCCGCCAGCAGTATCCAGATGTCACATTTCAATTGGTTGAGCACGGCTCTATTAAAGTTGAGGAAGGCGTCGAGGATGGATCGTTAGATATTGGTGTCATTGTTCTGCCTGCAAATGATAAAATTTTTCATACGTACACCATTATTAAAGAGAACATGAAGCTTGTGACGCATCCATCGCATCCGATGGCAGAGCGTGATGAGGTGCATTTAGCTGATTTGAAGGAAGAGTCTTTTATTTTCTTTAGAGAAGATTTTGTTTTGCACAGCCGAATATTGAATGAATGTATGAATGCAGGGTTCCGGCCAAATGTCATTTATGAAACGTCTCAATGGGATTTCATTAGTGAAATGGTAGCCGAGAACCTTGGGATCGGGCTTCTCCCTGAACGGATCTGCCGAGATCTTGATCCTGAAAAGGTAAAGGTTATTTCCTTACACCCATCTATCCCATGGCATTTGGGTGTTATTTGGCGAAAGGACCGCTATTTGTCCTTTGCAGCAAGAGAATGGTTAAAGCATACTAAATCTTATGTCTGGGATGCTGAGTAAAAGGGAGGACGATACTGATGAAAATAAGCTGCGCATCTAATCTACTAGAGAAAGTTCGAGCAAATAATCCACTTGTCCATAACATCACCAATCAAGTCGTGACGAATTTTACAGCCAACGGACTGCTTGCTTTAGGTGCCTCTCCTGTCATGGCAAATGCCAAAGAGGAGGTCGCCGAAATGGCGCAATTAGCGGATGCACTTGTGCTCAATATTGGCACACTGACAAAGGACACTGTGGAGGCTATGGTCATTGCAGGACAAGCGGCTAATGAAAAAGGTGTACCTGTTTTATTAGATCCTGTTGGGGTAGGTGCGACAACGTTTCGAACGAGAACGGCGAAACAGCTGTTACAGCAAGTAAAGATATCCGTTGTGAGAGGAAATGCTGCTGAAATCGCTCATTTACTCGGAGTGGATGGCTGGCAGTCAAAAGGCGTTGATGCGAAAGAGACGAATGGGGATGTATCTGCATTAGCGAAGCAAGCGGCAAAAGTATTTCAGACCGTTGTGGTGATCACAGGAAAAGTCGATGTGGTGTCAGATGGAGATGAGGTGCTGTCCATTCATAATGGACATGAATGGCTGACAAAGGTGACAGGGACTGGCTGTTTACTCACATCTGTCATCGGCGCATTCTGTGCAACGGATGAACTGCCACTTCATGCGTCGGCAGCTGCTCTGCTGTTTTATGGTGTCGCAGCTGAAAAGGCTGCTCAGCAGACAAAAGGGAGTGGACCAGGAACTTTTCAAATAGAATTGTTAAACGCATTATCAAACACAAATAGCGATGATGTGATCACGGTAGGGAAAATAGGGGGAGTTTCGCATGACAAAGGCTGATCAACAGCAAATCAAACAGCAATTATCGGTTTATTTTATTATGGGAACAACGAATACAAGCAGGCATCCGCTTGATGTCGTGAAAGAAGCCATTCAAGGCGGGATCACCATGTTTCAATTTCGTGAAAAGGGTGAAGGAGCCCTGCAAGGTGAAGAGAAGAAGCAATTGGCGCGGGACATACAAGCCCTGTGCCAAGAAGCGAATGTCCCTTTTATCGTAAATGATGATGTACAGCTAGCGATAGATCTTGATGCAGATGGTGTCCATGTTGGTCAGGAAGATACAAATGCACAAGACGTGCGGCAGAGGATCGGAAATAAACTATTAGGCGTGTCCACTCATCATATAGATGAAGTGAAACAAGCGATGAAGGACGGGGCAGATTATGTCGGGATGGGTCCGGTCTACCCAACAGAGACGAAAAAGGATACACGCAGTGTCCAAGGTGTGTCTTTGATCACCGAAGTACGTCATCATGGTCTTCATATTCCGATTGTTGGGATTGGCGGCATCACATATGAAAATGCTGCACCAGTCATACAAGCAGGAGCAGATGGCATTAGCATCATTAGCGCCATTAGCCAAAGCACGGATCCAAAAAAAGCGGCAGAAGAACTAAAATCACTTGTTGTATCAGAAAAAGCATCTCTTTAATCTGTAGAAGACATGAATGACTCCATTCATGTCTCAGCGTGTAGACAAACCCTCGCATTCGGTGTCAGTCCTGCGTGCCGGTGCTCACGCATGTCAAATTCGCTCCGCTCCGGTACTCGTCCTTCCTAGACTGCAAAGGTTTTCTATCACGCTGAAAAGAAGACAAAGGGCTAAAATAAAAATCATTTTAGCCCTTTGTCAACAGTCTAAGACATGAATGACTCCATTCATGTCTTTTCTTATTTGGGGAAAAATAGACAGGAAAGAAACAATTGTGTACAATCTTATTGTTCGATTGTTTTCGAAATGACAGGTAAATAAAGGAGAATGAACAATGGAAGTGCTCGATACGTATTTTCGCCGATATGATGAGGCGGGAAAAGGACAGGAGCAAATGGACGAATTGCTGGCGTTGTTTTCTGACGATGTCATGATTGTCTTAAATGGCGCTCAAAAGCCTGGTATTCAAGAGTTTACACAATTTTTGAACACGTTCTTTCACGTACATGAAGACATTAAGCATATGTGGGATGGATGGGTGGAAAGAGAAGATGGAAAGTATGAAACGAACTGGGCTGTTTGCGGAAAGCTCACGAATGGCCGTGTATATACAGCAGAAGGAATTGACATTGCGGAACTGGACGATCAAGGGAAAATCATTTATTTAGAAAACATTCCGAAAAACCCAGAGTTATTCCAGCGCTATTAAAAAGCCGGCAGAGCAGCCGGCTTCTTTTATTGGTCTAAAGAATATACCTCAATCGCCTCTTCAACAGATGTTTCTTTATCAAAAATAAGGTGGCGACTGTACACTTCACTTAAATGTAGTGGTTCTTCTTCTAAGTTATCTACAAGTTCAAAGATATCTAGGATGGCTGCAAGCTTTGTGGTTGTTTGTCCACCGTCTGCATTATCAAAGGTGTCTTCTGGAAAGCTGTGTTTTACTATTTCCTTCACTTTACGGTGGTTTTTTGCTCTAACCAAGATGATTCGTTCTTCAAAGATCTTATCTGATCTAACACTTGGTGATGAGATGGATTCGAATAATAATTTTGCAGAATAAATTCTACGCATATGTGATCTCACTTCTTTCTTGTAGGCGTTTTTTGACGTTTAACCGAAGAGTAGTCTATTTGAAAAGTGAATACTTCAGGGAGTTTAAAATAATTTCCAGTATGTGTTTAAAATGATAACATAGGAATGACTTCATTTAGGAAAATATGTGTCCACAAATACGATCCATAATGGGGAGGGGATATGAATGAAGAGTATCTTTGATAACAGAGGGGAAGATCATGAAATTCTGTTGATCATCATTGCATGTTGCTCTTTAATCACGTTTAGAAAAATTGCCAGATTAGAAAGGTATAAAAATAAATTAAAGGGTCAATTTAAACCGTATTGAGACCTGTTTTTAAATAGAAAGAACACAAAAAAGCCGGCTGTTGAGCCGGCTTTTCCTTATGAATCAGTATCCATATGCATGCCTGTATGTGCCTTTACTTGAATTTCTGTAAAGGTCTCTTCATCTGCTTTTTCAGAGGAGAAAATGGTGCCTAAGTAAGCGGCAAGGAATCCAAGTGGGATAGAGATAATCCCTGGGTTTGACAGCGGGATGAGTGGCTCGCCTGTGAAGATGGCTGCTCCCGATGGGTCCCAGACGCTTGGGCTGAGCGATACGATGATAAGTGCACTCAGAAGACCCGTTAAGCTCCCTGCAATGGCGCCAGTGGAGTTAAATCGTTTCCAAAAGACAGTGAAGATAATCAATGGTAAATTCGCACTTGCTGCAACTGCGAAGGCAAGAGACACGAGAAAAGCAACGTTTAAGGACTGGGCAAATAACGCAAGGACGATGGAGAGGATGGACACGCCAATTGAAGCAAAGCGTGCGGCCTTGACCTGTTCTCGTTCACTCGCTTTCCCTTTGCGGATGATCTGACTATAAAAATCATGGGCAAAAGCAGATGCGGCGGATAATACGAGTCCTGTCACCACAGCTAATATGGTCGCAAAGGCGATTGCGGAAACAAAGGCAAATAAGAAATCTCCTCCAAGGGCTTGTGCGAGCATAGGTGCGGCCATGTTCCCTGCTGCATCGGCTGCTGTGATCGCTTCTGATCCGACAAAGGCAGCGGCACCGAAGCCAAGGAAAACCGTCATTAAATAAAAAATCCCGATGATCCAAGTGGCTGAAAGGACAGATTTTCGCGCGGAAATGGCATCCTTTACCGTATAAAAACGGATCAAAATATGTGGCAAACCAGCCGTACCAAGCACTAGGGCAAGGTTCAGAGACAGGGTTTCCAATGGCACATCATATTTATTTCCCGGATGTAGGAACGACTCGCCGAGAGGGGTCGCTGTTTTCATCTGCTCGAACATCTTCAGCAGACTAAAATCAAACTTTGCAAACACAAGCAGTGAAATGATCAAGGTTCCAATCATGAGGAGAACGGCCTTTGTGATTTGTACCCAGCTGGTAGCAATCATGCCGCCAAACACCACATAAATGGTCATCAAGACACCCACGATCAACACGGCGATCCAATAATCAATGCCAAGAAGCAGTTTAATCAATGCGCCTGCTCCAACAAGCTGTGCAATCATATAAAAAGTAGATACCGTGATCGTGTTAAAGGCAGCAACCCCTCGAATGGCCGGCCGCTTAAATCGTGCAGCAATCATATCTGCCATCGTATATTTCCCTAGATTTCGAAGTGGTTCGGCCACAACGTAAAGAACGACAAGATACGCCACAAGAAAACCAATGCTATAGAAAAAACCGTCAAAACCATTTAACGCGATCATTCCGGCGATTCCTAAAAATGATGCAGCGGACATATAATCGCCTGCGATGGCAAGACCGTTCTGAAACCCTGTCAGACCTCCGCCTGCTGTATAAAAATCACTCGCACTGCTTGTTTTCTTCGCAGCAAAATATGTGATGACCAATGTGAGCCCTACGATCGCTACGAATAAAATAAAAGCGGTCATGCTCATTCGTCATCACCTCTCGATTCATTTTTTAAAGCGCTTACATATTTGTCGAACTGAGCCGCTTTTTTCGCATAAAGTCCACATAAAACCCATGTCATGACAAATTGTGTGAGGGCGAATAACCAAGCCCATGAGATAGCACCAATTGCCGGTGTGTTCAAAAAGGTGAAGTAGGATGTAGCAACCGGAAGTGAAAAGTAAAAGAGAAAAAAGAAAATCGTCATCGGTACGATAAATCTGCGTTTTTCCTCAAGAAGTTTTCGAAAATCCTCTGAAGCGGCAACCTTCTTATAATGAACTTTTTTGTCTGCCATTGTTTCCTCCTTTGTACGAATTAGGGACAAGGTACTCCAATGCATATGAGACGATCTGGTTGTTTATGACAGTATATCATAAAAAAGGCACCCGAAAAGGGTGCTTTCTACCGATAATTCGCAAGAAATGTTTGTCTCGCTTTTTCATATGCTTCTGCGTCAAAATGATCTCCGCATTTGTGTATACACCAAGGCTCTTCTTGTCTTGCGATCCCGATCTCATATCCTTGCTTCACGAATTCAAAAGACTGCGATACATCATAAAAGTGAAAGCCGTCAAAGAGATCATCACGCCACCTGATATCATGTTGAGTCGCGATAAAAAGACCGTCAATAGCCGAAGCCTTGATATAATCTTGGGTCTCCGATTGTTGACGACCCGATTCAAACGAAAGCAGCTGATAGGTGTCGTGCCGATATTCAATCACTTTCCCCCTGCAATCCTGGCTCTCCCACCAAATCCCATTGTCAGGCACACTTTCTGCACCTATCACCCCAAGCAGGCCAAGTGACGGATTTTGCAAAAAAAGGGGGATGAGCTCGAGGAGCATATGCTGTTTGACGATCAGTGTATCTTGATGAAGATATATTTTAAACTGAGCAGGATGAGCGAAGGCTTCATTATATCCAGAGGCCATACTGGATGCCTGTCTAATCGGCAAGACCTCCACATGATAACCATGCGGAGCAGGAAGTGAAGCGAGCTGCCGGAAGCAAGCCTGAAACATCGACTCATCATTCACACATAAAACAAAAAGGATAGTGGGGTTACTCATTGAATTGAACCGCCTCAACCACATATTGATAGGCTGTAGCTGCTTCGTTAAAATCAAAACGGATGCCGTGCTTCACGAGTAATTCATGTAAATCATCCATCACACTCGCATAGGAAGGGTGCTGTACGCGAATGGCTTCAAGTTCGCGAATGCGAAAACCCGCTGAATGAAAGAGTGCATGAATTTCGTGAAGGGTAAAGAAACGTAAATGGGTTTGATCCATTAACCCTGCATCTGTATAAGAAAATCTGCCGGCTAGTAATTCTAAAACCGTTGAAATATGGCCGATATTCGGAATGGATGACAGGATGGCACCTTCTTTTTTAAGGAAGGGTTTGACCTTTTTTAAAACAGCCCACGGGTCCAATAAATGTTCGAGTACGTCTCCGAAAATGATGCAGTCAAATTGTTCATGTTGATAAGGGAGAGCCATCTGTTCAATATTGCCGCATAGAACATGATCTAGCTCCTGCTCAGCCTGCTTTGCTGCATTCTCAAAAGATTCAATCCCGTAAATGGTCCGGTCCTTTTGTTTAAGGATTTTTCCAAGCTTGCCTGTGCCGCATCCGATATCCAAAATAGACGTCCATTCCTCACGAATACGGCTGACGATGACAGGGTTTACACCGTGATAATACTGATCCTTTTTTTGGTGATAATAGGAAAGGGAATCTGAACTCATGCACTACCCACCTTTCTTTTTTCTCGTTGTTCTCATGCTTACTATATGGGTGGGAAGCTTGGTTTTATAATAAGAGAAGGGCAATTTTCATGAATGGCAGCTAAAAAGAGATCATATAAAGAACGGGAAACGGACTGTCCTCCTAATATAGAAAGACAGAACCCCATTGAGTGGAAGGGATTGGTATAAAGAGGTGTTCAATTATTGTAGCGTATCGTCATGAAAGGATTTTCAAAAGGTCAATTGAAAGGTCAGAACTTTTAGCCAAAGCAGTCTGAAAGACAAAGGATAACGGCGTTGATTTACGGTTTGTTTATCATCTTCTGATCACCGTTGGATGTTAAAAAAGCTTGTATTTCTTCGATGCCTAGTCCAATTTTTTTCGCTTCCTGAATCAAATAAACCCACTCTTCGTCAACTCTTCTTTTCACTTGCGTATCCATAATATCCTCCAGTTCAATAAGACATATTCATCTGCAACCAATGACTTGAATAAACCGTCTAGTAACTGTACGTGTGAGTGAAAACAGCACAAATTAGATTTTTGTCGAAAAATGATGACATTTAACCTATTTTGTAAAAACTATCACCTACCACGTCCCTAAAAAAATGACTAAAAAACCCAAAATTATTGATTTCTTACTTCTAATAATAAACAATTGTAAAGTCAGTTAAAAGATTATAAATTAAAATAATGATAAAGACCTAAATCATTTGACTCATATAAACCGATTAGGTTGACATATGCCATCAATTAGAACAAATTTCATCTTTGCAGGACGCACATATTGTTCGTTTGGGAAGTTCTTCTCAAGATGGTATTCTAAAAGAAACAGAAACCACCAAGAAGGAATGAAGAAAGAGATGTATAGCCTTTTTCAAAAGTATCAAGAAGTTGTCATGTATCTTGTTATGGGTGTGTGCACAACCATTGTCAACATAGTCAGCTTCTATTTATTCGTTGAGATGTTTTCCATGGATTATAAAACAGCAACGGTTGTTTCATGGGTATTTGCTGTTCTCTTTGCTTATATCACCAATAAGAAGTATGTCTTCAAGCAAAAGGCTCGTGACACAAAAAGTCTTATGCGTGAGCTTTCTTCATTTTTTAGTGTCCGTCTCATGTCTCTAGGTGTAGATCTAGGGCTAATGATTTTATTTGTGAGCCAAATGGCGCTCAATGAAACTGTCGCAAAAATTCTTGTCAACTTTGTGATTGTGGTGGTCAATTATGTCGCCAGTAAATGGTTCGTCTTTAAGAAAACAAAAGAAGATGCGATTTAACACATGAAAAAAGATAGGTGATTTGAAATGAGCAGCAGGCCAGACGAATTATATGATGCCATATATCAACAAACAGAAAAGCAGCATGAACAAGTGCTGAGGCTAGTCAAAGAAATGACCGCACATCCAGAAGCGTTTTCAGAACAAGAAAAGGAAAAGATCAACCGCATGGACATTGCGCTTCAAACGGCAACAGACATTTTAGAAAACTTAATGACCCCTGACACGCAAATGACCATTGTTTTAAGACAAGGGAGAATTCGTGTTGATCTGACGAAAGCGTAAAAGAAGCAGCCAATTGAAAGCGGCTGCTTTTTATTATGCATCGCTTGTTTCCCGCAATTGCTTTGGAGACATGCCGATTTTTTTTCGAAAGACTTTATTCAAGTAATTCGCATTTCGGTAGCCGCACTGTATGGCGATTTCTTCAATCGAATATTTCGTTGTTTTCAGTAACGTTTCCGCCTTTTCTAATCGAATATTGGTTAAGTAGTGAATCGGTGTGAAGCCAGTTGCCTTTTTGAATTCCCTCGTAAAATGACTTTTGGATAAACGTGCCGCAGCTGCCATATCGTCTGGGCCAATTTCCTCGTGAAAATGATGGCTTGCAAACAAGGCTGCTTGGACGATGGGCTCAGGCCATTTCTCCATTTGTCCCTCAAGCTTTGGCAAATATGAATACAGTTCCATGACAAATTGATAAGCAAGGCTAGACCCCTCAAATGGATTGGTAATCCGTCTTTCACTGGCTTCATCATAAATTTTCTTTAGCAGGCGGATCGGTTTTGAATTTGGATGAAAACGCATGACCTGCTTTCCTTCATCCATAAATTGATCAAAGCAAAGATCACAGGCTTCCCCGTAAAGCGTCAAATATAGAAATTCCCAATGCTCACTGTCCTCTGGAAAATAATATTGATAGGCACTTGGGCTTTTCACGAGAAAGGCCTGCCCCGGCAATACTTTGAATCGCTTCTGTCCGATTTCGATCATGCCATGTCCAGACAGTGTGAGCTGAAAGATGCACTTGCCCTGATCCTTCCGCTCTACGCCATTCCAGCTGTATAACGAAGATGATTGAACTTCCCAGCCAACAGACCATATTTGCGCTGGCAATGTAACATCAGAATGGTGAAAACGAAATGCAAATGCTTCCTTCTTCAAATTGGAAATCCCCCTTCACAGCAAAAAACAACCTTTTTCTATTTTGAATCATGGTACACCTCATATCACATCGTACCATTCCACAGCAAAAAAAGGGTATTTTTTAACGGTTTTTTTACCATTGAACTTCCGCTGTCGAGGCAACTAAAATAAGATTATCAGAAGAGAAAAGGGGAATGGATATGATCGATAGGTTACGCGCAGCATTTCACCAGCAATTTGGAGATAAAGAAGAACTTCGTTATTTTTTCGCCCCAGGGAGGGTGAATCTGATTGGTGAACATACCGATTACAATGGAGGTCATGTCTTCCCTTGCGCGCTCACTCTCGGTACGTATGCTGCCGGTGCAAAACGGTCAGATGGACGCGTCAGAATGTATTCCTTAAACTTTGAAGAAGATGGTGTGAAAGAATTCGACCTTTTTGAAATCGCTTACGCAGAATCGGACGGCTGGGCGAACTACCCAAAGGGAGTGTTCAATCAGTTTATAGAAGCAGGTATGGATATCAAAGAAGGCTTTGATATCGTGTACGGCGGCAATATTCCAAATGGTGCAGGGCTGTCCTCATCTGCCTCCATTGAGCTCGTCACAGCTGTCTTGATCAATGAATGGTCTTCATTCGGCACATCACATGTTGATCTTGCCCTTCTTTCGCAGCGTGCAGAAAATGACTTCATTGGCGTCAATTGCGGCATTATGGATCAGTTTTCGATTGCCCTCGGAAAAGAAGATCATGCCATTTTACTCAATTGTGACACCCTTGCCTTTGAATACAGTCCGTTTCGGCAAGAGGGGCTGGTGCTTGTGATTGCGAATACAAACAAACAGCGGACACTGGCAGACTCCAAATACAATGAACGCCGGTCAGAGTGTCAATCTGCTTTAAACGACCTTAGAAAAGAAATGGACATTGCGCATTTATGTGAGCTCACTGCGGGAGAATTTGCCCAGCATGCCCACTTGATTCAAGATGACACGTGCCGCCAACGTGCAAGACATGTGGTGACGGAAAACGAGCGGACCATGAAAGCAGTAAATTTTCTGAAAGATGATAAAATGGAAGAACTAGGTGTTCTCATGAAGGCTTCTCATCTTTCTTTAAAGAATGATTATGAAGTGACTGGACTTGAACTAGATGCACTTGCTGAAGCTGCTTGGCTTCATCCTGGGACGATAGGCTCTCGTATGACAGGAGCAGGTTTTGGCGGTTGCACGATCAGCATTGTGAAAGAAGAGCTGCTGGACTCATTTATAGAAGAAACAGGTGCGGTGTATCAAGAAAAAACGGGCATTCAAGCCTCCTTTTACACAGCTGGAATTGGAGGCGGCGCAAGAGAATTAACGAAGGAGGAAGATTGATGACAATTTTAGTTTGTGGAGGAGCAGGTTTCATTGGCAGTCATGCGGTAGCGGCTCTTTTAGCTAAAGGCGAACAAGTGGTGGTAGTTGATAATTTGCAGACAGGTCATAAAGAAGCTGTTGTAGAGGGAGCTGTATTAGAAGAGGGAGATTTAAAAGATCAAGCTTTTTTAAGACGGGTTTTTCAAACGCATCAAATTGAAGCGGTGATGCACTTTGCAGCAGATTCACTTGTTGGTGAGAGTGTGACGGACCCGCTCAAGTACTATGACAACAACGTCGGAGGGGCAACGGCTTTACTTCAGGTGATGAATGAATTTGATGTGAAGCACATCGTATTTTCTTCAACCGCTGCCGCGTACGGTGAACCAAAGCGTGTGCCGATTGTTGAAACGGATGAGACCAACCCGACGAATCCTTATGGAGAAACGAAACTAGCGATTGAAAAAATGTTGAAGTGGTCTGAGCAAGCATATGGCCTGGAATACGTTGTGCTTCGCTATTTTAATGTAGCCGGTGCTCATACAGAAGGGCTTGTCGGTGAAGATCATCAGCCTGAGACACATCTGATTCCGATTATTCTTCAAGTTGCTTTAGGAAAACGGGATCAGATCATGATTTACGGTGATGATTATGAGACAGAGGACGGCACGTGTATCAGAGATTACATTCATGTCATGGATTTAGTTGAGGCGCACATCTTAGCCGTTGATCGTCTGCGTGCAGGAAAGGGAAGTGCGACATACAACTTAGGAAATGGCACAGGCTTCTCTGTGAAGCAGGTCGTAGAAGCCGTAAGGGAAGTAACGGGGCATGCCATCCCGGCACAGGTGGCCAAAAGACGTGCGGGAGATCCCGCAAAGCTGATTGCTTCTTCTGAAAAGGCACTGCAAGAATTGGGCTGGAAGCCTCAATATGCAGATCTTCACACCATCATTCAAAGTGCGTGGGATTGGTTTCAGAAACACCCAGAAGGCTACCAAAGTGAATAAAGCATAACAGGCAGGCAAGAGAGGGGGCAGAGGGAATGATGATAGATATTTTTGAAAAGCTGGAACAGCTGATTCAATATGGGATCAATAAAGAGCTGATTACACCACTAGATATCGGTTATACGAGAAATCGACTGCTTGAGGTGCTTGAGCTCGATGACGCTGAAGCAAGGACGGTCTCAGCTGGAAACGACCTTGAAGACATCTTAATGCCGATACTGGATTGGGCAGTAGAAACAGGTCTTATTCCTGAGGGGACGGATACGTATCGTGATTTACTAGATGCAAAAATCATGGGCTGCTTGGTGGCGCCTCCAAGTGTTATCTATGAGAAGTTTGAAGAGAAACGCAAGCATGAAGGACCAAGGGCTGCCACAAGCTGGTTCTATGAGATGCAGCAGCATGCACATTATATTCATACAGGCAGAATCGCCAAAAATGTGCAGTGGTTTACAACAACAGATGACGGTGTGCTGGAAATCACTATTAATCTATCGAAACCGGAAAAGGATCCAAAAGCGATCGCTGAAGCCAAGAAGCTCAGTCAAAAGCAATATCCTCTTTGTCTGCTTTGTAAAGAAAACGTTGGGTTTGGGGGGCGGATCAATCATCCAGCGAGACAGAACCACCGGATTATCCCTGTCACGCTCACAGACGAATCGTGGTTTCTGCAATTTTCACCTTATGTGTATTACAACGAGCATTGTATTGTGTTCAAGGGCGAGCACGAGCCGATGAACATCACAAAAAAGACCTTTGAACGTCTGCTTTCCTTCATATCTATATACCCGCACTATTTCATTGGATCGAACGCCGACCTTCCTATTGTTGGAGGCAGTATATTAAGCCATGACCATTTTCAAGGCGGTGCTCATGAATTTCCGATGGCGAAAGCAGAGATGGAAGACGTCTTTTCACTCAAAGCGTTTCCAAATGTGAGGGCTGGCATTGTAAAATGGCCGATGTCTGTGATTCGGCTTCAAAGTAACGACCGGCAAACGCTCGCCGGCGCAGCGGACTTTATCTTAAACGAGTGGAAAATGTATTCAGATGAAGAAGTGGGGCTGATCGCTCATACAGGAGAGACTCCGCACAATACCATTACACCAATCGCACGCCGTCATGGGGATGACTATGAATTAGATCTAGTGCTGCGTAATAACCGTACAGACGAACAGCACCCAGACGGGATCTTCCACCCGCACGAAGAGGTCCATCATATTAAAAAAGAGAACATCGGGTTAATTGAAGTGATGGGTCTTGCCGTCCTTCCTGGCAGATTAGCTGAGGAATTAAGCCAGTTAAAAGCGGCGCTGCTGTCCAAAAAACCACTTGAAGAAATCAAAGCCCGCCCTGCAATCATGAAGCACGAAGCATGGGCGAAGCGCCTGCTTGAAGAGAACACCTTCACAGAGGACAATACAGAAGCTGTTTTACAAAAAGAAATCGGCTATATTTTCTCTCGTATTCTCGCGCAGGCAGGTGTGTTTAAAAGAACCGAGCAAGGGAAAACAGCTTTTAAACGTTTCATTCAAACACTCCATACAGGCAGGTGATTAGATGATTGAACAGGTAAGAACCTTAATGGAAGAAAAACAACTCGACGGTGTCCTGATTCGAAAGAGAAATAACTTCTCCTGGCTCACAGGAGGAAGAAGGAATCACATTGTGTTAAACACGCCAGAGGGCGTGTGTCAGCTGCTCGTGTTGAAAGACGACATTGTCCTGATTGTGAATCAAATGGAAGAAAAGCGGATCATTGAAGAAGAAATGGCGTATTTCGACCATCCCTTTCAAGTGGTCACAATGGATTGGTATGAGGATGATGCCCCCTACATTCACACACTCACAAAAGGCAAACGAATAGGGGCAGACATTCAATTGGAAGGGTTTGAGTGGATCGAGCCAGATTTGTCGCACGTTCGATCGATCCTTTCAGCATCACAGCTCAGTCAATATGAAACCCTTTGCCATGAAACAGCTGTTATTGTAGAGAGTGTCTGTAAAGAAATCGTTCCAGGGCAAACGGAGCATGAAATCGCTTCGCTTGTCGCCCAAAAAGCGATTGCGCAAGGCATGACGATTGAAGTGCTGCTCGTGGCAACAGATGACCGTATCCATCAATACCGTCATCCGATTCCAACAGAAAAGGCGCTTCAAAAGCATGCACTTGTTGTGCTTTGTGCTGAACGGCACGGACTCGTGGCCAATGTGACAAGATCCGTTTACTTTGGTCAGCTTCCGAAGGAGCTTGAAGAGAACAAGGAACGGCTTGCGCGAATTGACACGGTCATGAATGCGGCTACCCGTCCCGGAAAAACCATTGGAAATGTACTGAAGGCAGGAATTGCTCAGTACGAAAAAGAAGGATTTTCAGATAGTTGGAAAAAACTTCACCAAGGGGGAAAGACGGGCTTTGAATCTAGAGAAATCATTGCCGTTCCCTCATCGAAGGAGGAGGTTCAGCTTTATCAAGTGTATACATGGAACCCTTCATTGCCTGGACTGAAATCAGAGGATACGATGGTAGTAGAAAAAGAGAAGAATCGCTTTTTAACCTATACGGGCAAGTGGACGTACATTGACATCGAGCATGAAGGGGACATCTATAGACGACCTGACATCTTGGTAAGAGATGAATAAATGCAGGATGCCGGCGATGAGCCGGTTTTTTGCTGGAAGTCTTTAGTGAGATTCCACTTATTCATCAGCATTACCAATTGTTACAGCGCACAGGCTGAAGATCGATCCTTTCTTTTCTTGTGAACTTGCGTTAAAATGAGTAAGGTTTTTGTTAAATGTGGGGATGCCTATCTCGAAATTGTTTACCTAGATAAAATTTCATTAAGTTAAATTGAAATTTGACCAAACTTTTTTATTGTGGTAAACCTAAATTTGACAAATTTCTAGATTGTATGTCCTTTGCCTTCAACTCTCAACTTTTCAAATTCCTAGAAATTTAGTGTGTGTGCAATAATATAAATTTATGTCGAATTTATGACATTTTAATAGAAATCTGTTGAAAAATAAATGAACTTTTGAAAAAAGGGAAGCTAACTTCTACAGATTTTGATAGCATTACAAAGGGAAGAAAAGTTTTCGAAGGCAGATGGCTTTTCACAATTATTCAGCAATTTATACATTATCTAAGGAAGGATGGTGATCTTCTTGTTCAGAGCCATTAAACCTATGCTTTTATTAGCGATGCTCGTGAGTGTTTTTGTATTAGGAGGTTGCAGCAATATCGCTGTTTTAGATCCTAAAGGACCTGTCGCAGCACAACAAAAAGACTTAATCCTTTTATCTATCGGATTCATGCTCTTTATCGTTGGCGCGGTATTTGTACTGTTTACCATCATTTTGGTTAAATACCGTGAGCGTAAGGACGTTGGAAACGCCTCTTATAACCCAGAAATACACGGGAATACGCTTCTAGAAGTTGTCTGGACAGTGATCCCAATATTAATCGTTGCTGCCCTTTCAGTTCCAACTGTCAAAACAATTTACTCTTTGGAAGAGGCACCTCAAGCAACAAGCCATAAAGATCCACTTGTCATTTATGCTACAGCAGTTGATTGGAAATGGATCTTTAGTTATCCAGAGGAAAATATTGAAACAGTGAACTACTTAAACATTCCAAAAGATCAGCCGATTTTATTCAAAATCACTTCCGCTGATACAATGGCATCACTATGGATTCCTCAGCTAGGCGGGGAGAAGTATGCGATGGCTGGAATGGAAATGGAACAGTATCTTCAAGCTGATGAAGTAGGCACATACGAAGGAAGAAACGCCAACTTCACAGGTGAGGGCTTTGCTCAGCAAAAATTCAAAGTCAATGCGATGATGCAGTCTGACTATGATAAATGGGTAAACAAAACGAAAAAAGAAGCACCAAAGTTAACGAAGAAAACGTATGACATCCTGATGCTTCCTGATGCAGCAGATGTGCAGACATTCTCATCAACACATTTATCTTTTGCGAAGCATGGAGAGGACTCTGAATATGCACTCCAAGCACGCAAACGTTTAGGTTATCAATCAGTTTCTCCGCATTCCAAAACAGATCCTTTCGAGAATGTGAAGAACTATAAAAGAAAACTAGATAGTGAATAAACTGACTAAGGAAAGGAGGAGGCCGTTATGCATTTAAAATGGGATGAGTTTTTTGTAACTGGAGACCCATTAATTCTTGGTGCGCAAATTTCTATCGCTCTTACTTCCATTGCCATCGTTTTTGTTTTAACATACTTCAAAAAGTGGAAATGGCTCTGGAAAGAATGGTTAACATCAGTTGATCATAAAAAGCTAGGGATCATGTATATCCTTGCTGCTGTGATTATGTTCTTCCGCGGTGGGGTAGACGGACTGATGATGCGCGCACAGCTGGCGCTTCCTAATAATACGTTTTTAGATTCCAACCACTATAATGAAATTTTCACAACACATGGTACGATCATGATTCTATTCATGGCGATGCCATTTTTAATTGGTTTAATCAACGTCGTTGTTCCTCTTCAAATTGGTGCACGTGACGTTGCATTCCCGTATTTGAACAACCTTAGCTTCTGGACATTCATGGTCGGAGCAATGCTGTTCAACATTTCCTTCGTTATTGGAGGATCACCAAGTGCAGGCTGGACGAGTTACATGCCGCTCGCCGGAAATGATTTCTCACCAGGACCTGGACAAAACTACTACTTGCTCGGGCTCCAAATTGCAGGTATTGGTACACTGATGACAGGTATTAACTTCATGGTGACCATCTTAAAAATGCGTACAAAAGGTATGACACTTATGCGTATGCCAATGTTTACATGGACAACATTGATTACGTCTGTCATCATCGTTTTCGCTTTCCCTGTATTAACAGTTGCTTTAGCACTTATGACATTTGATCGTTTATTCGGTTCTGCATTCTTTACACTCGAAGCAGGCGGTATGCCAATGCTTTGGGCGAACCTTTTCTGGATTTGGGGACATCCTGAGGTATATATCGTGATCCTGCCGGCTTTCGGTATTTTCTCAGAAATCTTTGCGACGTTCTCAAGAAAGCAGTTGTTTGGTTACAAAGCGATGGTTGTATCGATTGTGGCAATCTCTGTTCTGAGCTTCCTTGTGTGGGTTCACCACTTCTTTACAATGGGGAACAGTGCAGCGGTTAACTCATTCTTCTCGATTACAACAATGGCGATTTCTGTACCAACAGGTGTTAAAATCTTTAACTGGCTCTTTACGATGTATCGCGGCCGTATCAGCTTTACATCACCAATGCTTTGGGCACTTGGTTTCATCCCGAACTTCGTGATCGGTGGTGTAACTGGGGTTATGCTTGCGATGGCAGCTGCGGATTACCAGTACCATAATACGTACTTCCTTGTATCCCACTTCCACTATGTATTAATCGCAGGTACTGTATTTGCTTGTTTCGCTGGTCTCGTTTTCTGGTATCCAAAAATGTTTGGCTACAAGTTAAACGAAAGAATCGGCAAATGGTTCTTCTGGGTATTCATGATCGGATTCAATATCTGTTTCTTCCCGCAGTACTTCTTAGGACTGCAAGGAATGCCAAGACGTATTTATACGTATGGACCTGAAGATGGCTGGACTGCACTAAACTTTATTTCAACAATTGGTGCATTCATGATGGGTATCGGATTCATCATCCTTTGCTATAACATTTACTACAGCTGGAGACACGCAAAACGTGAAGTGTCTGGAGACAGCTGGGGAGAAGGACGTACACTTGACTGGGCGACATCTTCTGCAATTCCGCCGCATTATAACTTTGCAGCACTTCCAGAAGTGACAACACCAGATGCATTCCATCATTGGAAGAAAAACAATGTGGACGTTCATCCAGAAAAAGAGTTCAAGAAAATTCACATGCCGCACAATTCAGGCAGACCACTGATCATGTCTGCATTCTTCGGACTTGGTGCATTCGGTCTTGTATTTGAATGGTACTGGATTGGCGTTATCGGCTTAATCGGTGTATTCGCAACAATGATTTTACGTTCATTTGAATATGACGATGGCTACTACATTCCTGTTGAAGAAGTGATTGAAACAGAGAAAAAGAATAAGGAGGCGCAGAAGTAATGGGACATAATGATAGCAGCTATGCAAATGCACCGCTTGAATATCAGTCTGAAACCGGACGTTTAAACATCCTTGGTTTCTGGATATTCCTTGGCGCGGAAATCGTGTTATTCTCAACACTTTTTGCGACCTACTTTGTTCTTCATGGCAGAACAGCTGGCGGCGTTTTACCAGCTGAGCTATTTGATATGAAGCTTGTATTGATCATGACATTCCTGCTATTAGTGAGCTCATTTACATGTGGGATTGCCGTTCATGAAATGCGCCGTGGAAGTACAAAAGGGGTTGTCATTTGGACAATTCTTACACTACTTCTAGGTGCAGGCTTCGTTGGCTTTGAGATTTATGAGTTCTTCCATTATGTACACGAGGGTGCCAGCATCCATACAAGTGCGTATTGGTCTGCATTCTTCGTTCTTTTAGGAACTCACGGACTACACGTATCAATCGGTATCTTCTGGATTACCGGGGTCTTGTTCCAAATTAAAAAACGTGGTTTAACTCCACAAACAGCAGCGAAGATCTTTATTTCAAGTCTGTATTGGCATTTCCTTGATGTTGTATGGATTTTCATCTTCACAGCTGTGTACTTGATCGGATTAGGGGGGCTTTTGTGATATGGCTGGAAAAACTCATTCCTCAGCAGAGCACGATCACTTCCCTTGGAAACACGTAGTTGGTTTCATCCTATCCATCGTGCTAACAATCTTAGCATTCTGGATTGCCATTGGAGCTGAAATTGGCAGTGCCGCAAAACTATGGATTATCTTTGGTTTTGCATTCATTCAAGCATTCTTGCAGCTGTTCATGTTCATGCATATGACAGAGAGCGAGAACGGGACTGTTCAAGTCGGAAATACACTGTTTGGTCTATTCTGTGCGATTATCTTCGTCATCGGATCTGTTTGGATCTTCGCGGCTCACTACAGCCACGGAGAGAACAGCAAAGACGGATATTCACCGTCTGCGCCAAAGCAGTCTGAGCATTCAGATCAATAATAAAAAACCACTCATCTTTGATAGATGAGTGGTTTTTATGATGATTGCGATAGCGCTTCCAATTGGTGGTGCGAGATCTATCTGCTGCTGAATCTTTTGCGAATGAATGGAAGTCCATAGATGAGGAACGCTGCAATGTGAGCCAGAATTACGTTAATGGCAAAGAATGCGATCATGAAGGTATGTCCTGTTGGAGATAAACTGCTTGTCATGTAAAGACCGAAGAAAATCCACATAATCAAAATAGGTGGAATTGAAGCTAATGCGATTTTTCTGTTTTCTAGCCATAAAAACAGGGGTGTAGCCGTTGCAATACAGAGGTACGCAAAGAACATATCCATCGTATCCAACTCCTTTGTTAGTTGATGTTCAAATCAAATGAGAGGTCAGGATGCAATTGTGTCTGTTTTTAGGAGATATTGTGAACATTTTGTTACAAGTATTATACCACAATTGACTTTGAAGTAAACTCAATAAATGGGAAATGGGCCTTATTCCGTAGAAAATGGTTTTTTCCTCATTCCTCAGTACATCTTTATGCTGGCTTGATGTTTGCTTGTCATATCGCCACATAGGTCATTGAATTTTCCCCTTAACATCTGTAAAATAATCTTTTTAAAGGACTTGTGATGGGTTGAAATGAAAGAGTGGAAAGGAATTTTTTCCTATTGTTAGGATGAAAAGTATTTCATTTTTAGAAAATTGATTGGAACCTTTTGGACGTATCTTCCGTCATATTTAAAGTGAGTTGCTTTTGTGAAAATTTCAATCTAATATAAATAAGGGCTTTTATGTTTTGTAATAAGGGTGGTTAGTTCATGAACAAGCAGAATACATCTCCTTACTATCAGGGAGATTTGATTTTTATATTTTTAGCCTTCTTTGCCATCAGTGTCATCGCTATTTATGCTGCGGGTCAATTTGGGCAGTATGGATCTAATGCATGGACCAGACAGATCATTTACTACATGGTCGGGGTGATATGTATTGTGGCCATTAATTACTTTGACCTCGAGCAATTAGAAAAGCTGAGCTTATATATTTTTATAGGCGGCATTATGCTGTTAATTCTATTGAAAGTTGCTCCGGCGCAAATTGCAGGTCATGATTTTGCTCCAATTAAAAATGGTGCAAAAAGCTGGTTTGTGTTGCCGGGAGTTGGAACATTTCAGCCTTCAGAGTTCATGAAGATTGGTTTGATTATGATGCTTGCTTCTGTTATTGGGAAGGCAACCCCTAGAGGAAAGCGGACATTAGAGGATGATGTTTTTCTTCTATTAAAAATTGCCGGGGTGGCTGCTGTACCAGTTGGACTCATCTTTATGCAGGACGCGGGTACGGCTGCTGTCTGTATGTTTATTGTCGTCGTGATGGTGTTTTTATCTGGGGTCAATTGGAAATTGATCTCTCTTATCGGTTCAGTGGTTGTGCTATTAGTTGCCGCTGTGTTAGCCGTGATTATTCTCTTCCCTGATTTTGCGCAAAAAATTGGAATTCAGCAGTATCAAATCAACCGGATTACCGCTTGGCTGCCCGATAGTTCTACTTCAGCTAACCAGGCGCAGACACAGGATGCATCTGGGTCTGATAAATATCAAGTGGATCAAGCCATCATGGCCATTGGTGCAGGTCAAATTTTTGGGAATGGCATTAAGAATTTAAAAGTCTATGTCCCAGAAGCACAAACAGATATGATTTTCTCGATTATAGGAGAAGCCTTTGGCTTTGTCGGCTGTGCATTTGTTGTGATCATGTTCTTCTTCCTGATCTACCGGCTTGTCGTACTGATCGACCGTATCCATCCTTATAGCCGATTTGCGTCATTTTTCTGTGTGGGATATACAGCACTCATTGTGATCCATACGTTCCAGAACATTGGGATGAACATAGGCGTGATGCCTGTAACTGGAATTCCGCTCTTATTTATCAGCTTCGGGGGAAGCTCTGTTTTATCTGTTCTCATTGGATTCGGGATCGCATATAACGCAAGTGTTCAATTAACGAAATATCAAAGTTATTTATTTAAATAAAATGGGTAAAGGGCAGTCTAAGCATAGGCTGTCTTTTTTGTGCGAGTTCTAATTTTTGAAAAGCAATATGTCTTTGTCTTATGATAGAAGGAGTGAAGGAGGTCTACGAATTGAATAAAACGATAGAAACCATATTAAATCATCGATCCATCCGTTCGTTTACAGACGAGCGTTTGACAAAGGAAGAGGTGCTGACGCTTGTCAAAAGCGCACAGGCTGCTTCAACATCAAGCTATGTGCAGGCATATAGCATCATTGGTGTAACGGATCAGGAGAAGAAGGCGAGGCTTGCTGAACTGGCTGGGAATCAGCCATACGTTGAGAGGAATGGGCATTTCTTTGTCTTCTGTGCAGATTTGAAGCGTCACGATTACATTGCTCAAAAAGCAGGTAAGAACCATCAGGAGGCGCTTGAAAATACGGAAGCCTTCCTCATTAGTGTGATTGATGCGGCATTGGCTGCGCAAAATGTCAGTGTAGCCGCAGAATCAATGGGACTTGGGATCTGCTATATCGGTGGACTGCGTAATCAGCTGAAAGAAGTCTCTGAATTACTTGAAACACCTTCCTATGTGCTGCCATTATTTGGTATAGTTGTCGGACATCCAGCCAATCAATCTTCACAAAAGGAACGGCTGCCAGTTGAACTGATTTATCATGAAAACTCATATCAGCAAGATGAAGCCCATGTGGATCGTTATTTAAAAGAATACGATGATCGTATTTCAGCATATTATGAAGAACGAACAAACGGCGATAGAAAAGATACTTGGTCTGAGCAGATGCTTCGGGGCTTTAGCAAGCCAAAGCGTGCCTTCCTTGGAGATTTTGTGAAAGAGAAGGGCTTTAATCGAAAATAAATAATGACATCCCCCTTTCGATTGAGAGAGGGGGATTTCTGTAAGAGGTGCAGCATCATGAGATTAAGTATACTGGATCAATCTCCTTTGATTGGAGATGCAACGCCTGCTGAAGCGCTGAGACAAACCGTTGAGCTGGCAAAGCAGGCAGAAAAGTGGGGCTATCACCGTTTTTGGGTATCAGAGCATCACTTTTCAAATCGGCTTGCAGGATCGAGTCCAGAGGTGCTTCTCGGCCATTTATCAGCCGTTACGTTGAACATACGTATTGGCTCAGGAGGCGTCATGCTTCCCCACTACAGTGCCTATAAAGTAGCAGAGAACTTCAGGGTTCTCGAAGCCTTAGCTCCTGGCAGAATTGATCTTGGGATTGGACGTGCTCCTGGTGGCATGCCGATTTCCTCCATTGCACTTCATCATGGTGAGCGAAAGCGTCTAGGTGATCAGTATCCTGAGCAGGTAGAAGAATTGAAGGTCTATTTACATGATCTAGCGGATGAATTCTACCCGCTGCCTCACCTGACCGCTTCTCCGAAGGTAGAAACCGCACCAGAGGTATGGATGCTTGGTTCATCTGGAGAGAGTGCAAGGCTTGCAGCGAAAGCAGGTGCTGGCTACACGTTTGCTCTTTTTATTAATGGTGAAGGCGGAGAAGACTCTGTGGAGCAATATATCAACCGGTTTGAACCTTCAGCATTCGGTGATGAGCCGCGCGTCAATCTTGCGGTCTTCGTTTTATGTGCAGAAACAGAGGAGCAGGCAGAGAAGCTGGCTGTCAGCCTAGATTTATCCTTACTAGCCAATGAACAGGGTCAGAATCTTGGGGGATTTCCTTCATATGAAGATGCACAGGCTTATTCCTACAGTCCATATGAACAAAAACGAGTGGCTGCCAATCGGAAGAGGATGGTGGTTGGGACGCCATCTTCTGTGAAACAGCAGCTTACAGCACTAGCAAAGGCTTATCATACAAATGAATTGATCGCTGTGACCATCACACATCATATGCAAGATCGGCTCACATCGTATCGTTTATTAAAGGAAGCATTTGATGCATAATATGAATATTTACCGTCCACGCAGCCAGTAAAAGGGGAAAAGGAGCATCATGATGAAAATAAAGGCGGCTGTCACCAGCAAACTGAGCGGATAGATACAGGAGACATAGACAGTCAGCTCGCATGCTTGATGAAAAGGACGAGGCTGTTTCGCGTGTAAAAAGGTCAAAAAACAAACCAAGATGATCGTAAGAAAAAAAGCAGTCAAAAAAGAAACGATCCATAGCAATATCAACATTAGTCTCTTTTTCCTCCATATATGATCGAAAAGCCTTGATGAGCTGATCCGCTCATGCAAGGCTTTTCTTGTGATTCACATTTATTCGGGGTAAATGTCGAAAGGTTCTTTCGTTTGAACGGTATCTGATTTGCCTTTCAGACTCGCATACGCAAGCATTGTATATTCACCTGCTTCCAGCTTTTGGCCTTGATTGATCGTGCCATTCCACTTCACGCGGTGCTCCCCTTTATCAACATGTTGATAAACACCTGCTTCACCTAAATACTCTCCATCTGTCGAGTAGACGAGGAATGCGAGGTTTTCAGCACCACCAGGAAGATAGCTGCTAATGACATAGCTTCCAGCACGGTTATCCGGCTCAACTGAAACCGAAGTGACGCGCGGGTAATCAGGTTCTTTCACAATCAATAAAGTAGGAATTTCAGTGACCTTTCTGCCATTTTCACGGATTGTGATACTGCCTTGGTACGTTCCTTTTTTGGTTTTTGCATACTTCACTTGTACCGCAGAAGTAAATGATCCAGTGGAATTCCCTTTGACAGTGATTTTTTTCGTTCCGTTTGTACTAATGCCGCTACCATCGAATTTGTAATCAATGGTATAGGTTTTCGGTGCTTTTGAAAGGTTTTCTACCTTGAATTTTTTCGTTTTGATTTGAACGCCCTTTTCTTTTAAGAAAGTGCCGTAAGAATAGCTGGCATCAGAAACGATAGAAGACGCTTGGAGTGATTCGATGATTCGAACGCTGCCTGTTCCCTGTGTGTTGTGAGGGAATGGGCTGCCATTTGCGTCAAACAGTTTTTCCGCTGTATTCATGAGCAATGCTTTGATTTGTTCAGTAGAGTACGATGGTTTCGCTTGCTTAATGATCGCTGCAACCCCTGCCACATGTGGAGATGCCATGCTTGTTCCTTGCTTAGAGCCATATCCGTAAGGCTGTGAAGGATCATGTGTTGGGATCGTACTCACAATGCTGACGCCAGGCGCTGATAGGTCAGGCTTAATCATCCACGTATCCACAACAGGTCCGCGAGATGAGAAATCAGCTACTTGCTCACTAAGTTCTTTGACAAATTGAATGGAGAAAGTCGTTGTATGGTTTCCAGCCTCAATGGCTTTGACAAGCGCTGTTCCTTCAGCTTTTGAAAGCTTAATCGTAGGAAGAGCGAGACCTGGTACATCTACTGGAATTTCTCCATCGGTATTGTTATACATCACAACGCCGATTGCACCAGCGGCTTTTGCATTGTCCACTTTATCAACAAAGGCAATGGCTCCGCGTTCAATCACCGCAACCTTTCCTTTGACATCGATGTTTTCAAATGCTTTTTCGTCACCGATACCTGATGGGACGAGTGTGACTTGTTTTTGGTCAAGTGCTTTTAAATCACTTTCTTGATAATAGCCCATGATTTTTGCCGTAGAATAGTTCGGGAATTTCACATTGTAAAGGCTGTACGGAAGCTGAGTTGCTCCGACAGAAATGGCATCTCTTGACGTACCAGGAGAACCGACTGTCCAGCTGTTCGGACCGCTGTTTCCATTTGATGTGACAGCGACAACGCCTTCAGACATGGCCCAATCGAGTGCGATGCTCGTTGCGTAATCAGGGTTATTGACACTGTTTCCAAGAGATAGGTTCATGACATCTGCTCCGTCAGTGACAGCACGGTCAATGCCTGCAAGCACGTTCTCAGTTGTCCCGGATCCACCTGGTCCAAGTACACGGTACGCAAGAAGCGTGGCATCTTTTGCGACACCTTTGATTTGTCCATTCGCCGCAATCGTTCCTGCGACGTGTGTGCCGTGATCTGTGGATTCGCCTCTAGGGTCTCCTTTAGGCGTCTCTTGCGGAGAATAATCATGATCAACAAAATCATAGCCTTTGTATAAACCGAAGTTTCCTTTTAAATCAGGGTGGGTATAGTCTACGCCAGTATCAATGACAGCGACTTTTACCCCTTTTCCAGAATAGCCGGCATCCCATGCTTTTGGTGCCCCGATAAATGGAGCGCTTTTATCCATAAGCGGGGAGACATCCTCATTGGGCAGCTGGACGCTTTCCTTTTTCACTTCATCTGTTTTATATGTAACATCCGGATAAACGGCTTTTACTCCGTCAACTGCGAGCAGCTTCGGGACTTCGTTAGCAGGAAGTTTCATAGAGAAACCAGAAAAGACTTTTTCATATTCTTGACGAACACTCGCTTTATCTACCTCTTTGAGTGCTGCCTTCTTTACTTTTGTTCGAGATTTTTTGAGGGAGGCTTTCGTTTGTGCTTCGCCTTCTTGCTTGGCTTCAACTAAGGATTTTTCCTTTAGTTCAACAATGACAGTGGTTTGTTTTCTTGAGTTGACATTGATTTCGCCGAAGATTTCTGCTTTTTCCAGTTCCATCTGTTTATTAGATGGGGCGGCAGCAGCCTGTTGACCTGAAAAGAATGTGGATAAAATAAAAATAGTGGAGAACAATAGAACAGAAGAACGAGAGATTCCTTTTTTCAATTAATTTTCCCCTTTCTAGCTGTGTATTTAGGGAGATAGCCTTTCTTTTTGTGGATAAATAGGAAAGATTCACTGCCCGTTATTAAGTATTCAATACGATGAAAACAATTCCTTTACTAAAATGGTCTTATTTTACATAGTTATAAAGAACTATTTTGTTTATAAAGTCGCACTTATACACAATTGTCTGTTGATAACTCAAATATTCGGATACATATATGGAAAATAAAAAAAATCCATACACAAAATCTAGTGAGAGGGTGTTGATATGTGGATAAACTCTGTTGATAAGGTGTGCTTATCTTTTGGATAGTGTGTGTATAATATTTTTCTTAAAAGATCATGGAACGTGATGATCTTCTGCACTTTTCAACAAAACTTCTGAAAACTAGTTTGTTTTTTCACCCATATTGTGACAAACCTCTCTTTTTTCTCGGGATATGATAGGAGCAGTTATTTTGCTAGAGCTGCTAGATTCTAAGAAAAGCGGAGGGATGTTCAGTGAAGAAATTGAAAAGCTGGTTGAGTGTATGGTTTGGTTTCATGATGAATGTGCTTGTGAATCCTGGTGTGATGATGAAGCAGCAGCGGTTTAAAGCGGCCGCAGTGGATGCTGGGTTCTTTCAAGTAGAGAAAGAGAGACAGCAAGAGAAGCTGGCAGAGAAAAATAAGAAGAAGCGCAGGGCAGAGAAACTGTTTCAGCAAAGTCTGATGATGCTTGATGAGAAGACGACGAGAGAGGCGCGTGCTGGTCCGCTCTTCCCTTTACAGAAGAGGTGAAACAGGGTAAAATCCCACATAAGAAACGTTATCTGGTGGGAGAGGATACCCCTTGAAGATATATAAAATATTGAATAACAATGCAGTGGTTGTAAAGGAGGGGGATCAGGAGAAAATTGTGATGGGGCCCGGAATTGCTTTTCAGAAGGGGAAAAATGACGTCGTTCCCGTTCAAAAAATAGAGAAAATATTTGTTGTGCGTGAAGAAAATGAGAAATTCAAACAAATTCTTGCGACATTGCCAGAAGCGCATATTGAGGTGGCAGAGCATATTATCAGTTATGCAGAGGGTGAACTCATGTTGCCGCTCAGTGATCATATCCACATATCACTGACGGATCATTTATCCTTCGCCATTGAACGCGTTCAAAAAGGCATTGTGCTATATAATAAATTGCTTGGTGAGATCAAAGTCTTATATAAGCAGGAATATGACATTGGAAAGTATGCCATTCGTTATGTAAAGGAGCGGCTTGGGGTTGAACTGCCGGACGATGAGGCAGGATATGTGGCGCTTCATATTCATACGGCCAAAATGAATACGGAGTCCATGAAGAAGACCGTCAAATACACAACGATGATCAAAGAAATGATCGAGCATATTGAAAGCTATTTTAATCACTCGATTGATGAGGATAGTATTTCCTATCAGCGGCTAGTGACACATTTGAGGTATGCATTAGGCAGGTTGGAATCGAATGAGGCATTTCAAATTATGGACGATGAGATGCTGTTCTTTATCCAAACAAAGTATGATTCGTCATACCAGTGTGCACTTGGACTCGCTGACTTGTTGAAAAATGAATATGGACTTCATCTCCCTAAATCGGAGATCGGCTACATCACGCTGCATGTCCAGCGTCTGCAAGATGCCGAATTGGTTTAATGGTTGTGCCTGCATGCAGGCTTTTTTTATGCACACTACTCTTATTAGTGTATATGGGTCATTTGATTCGAAAAAATAGATTGACGCAGGTCACACTCTTATACTATGATGAAAGCGTAATCAAAATTCGATATCGTGGGATTGTGACTGTCAGGCAGGCAAGACCTAAAATTTGCGTAACGATGGGACGTGTATGTCCTTTGATCGTTGGTGAATTTTAGGTCTTTTTTGCTTTAAAAAAGGAGGAGACAACATGGATTATCAAAAAACAGCGAAAGAATTAACAAAATTATTAGGTGGTAAAGAAAATGTCATTAGTGCAACGCATTGTGCCACACGGCTCAGGTTGGTGATGAAAGATGAGGGTTTGATTGACAAAGAGGCCATTGAAGAGCTTGATGGTGTGAAGGGGGCTTTCTCAAGCTCAGGACAATTTCAGGTCATTTTTGGGACTGGGTCTGTCAACAAGGTATATGAGCCATTTGCTCGTGAGATCGGTCTTGAGACAGACGACGAGAAACAAAAGCCTGTCAGCCATGATGAAGCAGTGAAACAAAAAATGAATCCACTTGCCCGTTTTGCCAAGACGTTATCGAATATTTTTGTACCAATTATTCCGGCGATTGTTGCGAGCGGTTTATTAATGGGTCTTCTAGGCATGATGAAAGCATTTAAATGGGTTGATCCAAGCTCCGCGATCTTCCAAATGCTTGATATGTTCTCGAGTGCTGCCTTTATCATTTTACCGATTTTAATTGGGGTCAGTGCAGCGAAAGAGTTTGGTGGAAATCCGTACTTAGGTGCCGTCATTGGGGGAATTATGATTCACCCTAACCTGCTCAACCCATGGGGACTGACAGAGGCGAAACCAGAGTATATGCATTTATTCAATTTTGATATTGCTCTTCTTGGTTACCAAGGAACAGTCATCCCGGTTTTATTGACTGTGTATATCATGTGTCTTGTTGAAAAGCATTTAAGAAAAGTCGTGCCGAACAGTATTGATTTACTTGTGACCCCGTTTGTGACGGTGATTGTGACTGGATTTGTGACGTTTATAGCGGTTGGGCCGCTCGGAAGAATGCTCGGTACAGGAATTTCAAATGCACTGACATTTGTTTATGACCATGCAGGATTCTTAGCAGGACTCATTTTCGGAGGTGCTTACTCTTTAATTGTGCTCACAGGGGTTCATCATAGCTTTCATGCGATTGAGGCAGGACTGCTGAATGACATTGGACGGAACTATTTGCTGCCGATCTGGGCGATGTCCAACGTAGCGCAAGGCGGGGCGGGATTGGCTGTCTTTTTCATAGCGAAGCGTGCGAAAACAAAAGAAATCGCACTTCCAGCCGCATTTTCTGCTTTCTTAGGCATTACAGAGCCTGTGATATTCGGTGTGAACCTGCGCTATCGTAATCCGTTTATTGCCGCAATGATCGGAGGCGCATTAGGCGGAGCATTCGTTGTCTTCACGAAGGTAGCAGCTAACGCTTATGGTTTAACAGGTATTCCGATGATTGCCATTGCAGCACCATTTGGTTTACAAAATGTGGTAAATTATGTTATTGGTATGTTAATCGCTGTTGCTGTTTCATTTATTCTCACCATCATCTTTAAAGTAAAAGAAGTCGAAAAATAATCAAGGAGTGGACACAGTCATGACAACAATTGACGCAGCACTTCGTCAAAAGGTAGCAGACCGTATTCGAAACTATGAGCATTTGGTGAAAAAAGATGTGTACCGCCAGCATTTTCATTTGATGCCGCCAGTTGGTCTTTTAAATGACCCAAATGGATTGATTCAGTGGAAGGGGATTTACCATGTCTTTTATCAATGGCAGCCATTCAAAACGGGACATGGTGCAAAATTCTGGGGTCACTACACATCTACAGATCTAGTGAATTGGCAGCATGAAGAAGCCGCTCTTGCCCCAAGTGATTGGTTTGATCAAAATGGCTGTTATTCTGGCAGTGCCGTCATTGACGATGGAAACATGTATGTGATGTATACCGGAAATGTTCGTGATGAACAAGGTAACCGTGAGACATATCAATGTTTAGCTGTTTCAGACGATGGCATTCATTTTCAGAAAAAGGGTGTCGTGGCGACATTGCCAGAAGGATTCACCGCACATTTTCGTGATCCGAAGGTATGGAAGCGAAATGGTCAGTGGTACATGGTTCTAGGTGCACAAAGCCAAGATCTCAAAGGACATCTTGTCTTGTTCACCTCTGATACATTAGACAATTGGACGTTTCAGGGCATTATTGCAGGCAGTGGAAAGAATGGATTAGAAGATTTCGGATATATGTGGGAATGTCCAGATCTGTTCGAATTAGACGGCCGTGATGTATTGATTGTGTCACCGCAAGGGCTCAAGCCTGATGGCTTAAAATATCAAAATACACATCAATCAGGCTATTTTGTTGGTACATTAGATGATAGCTCTTACCAATATACACACGGAGAATTTGAGGAGCTGGATCGAGGCTTTGACTTCTATGCGCAGCAGACCTTTCAAGACGAATCAGGCAGGCGTCTTTTAATTGGATGGATGGGTGTTCCTGATCAAGGAGAAGAGCATCACCCGACGATTTCCTATCAATGGATACACTGCTTAACGATTCCGAGAGAGCTCCGTTTAGATGATGAGGGACATCTTATTCAAAAGCCAGTAACTGAGCTTCAGACCATGCGGACAAATGAGCAAGAGCATGTATTTCATATTAAGCGCTCTGTTCATTCTATTCCTGTAGATGATATTACGAGCGCAGAGGTATTTATTGATCAAATTGAAACACAAAAAGGGTTTGAATGCTGTATTCGTGCGGCTGCCCGTATCTTTTATGATAAAGATGAGGGGAAACTGACATTAGAACGAGATCGATTTGAAGATCGAGCAAAGGAAATTCGTGAAGTAGAAATAGAGGAATTACAGGACCTGCATATCTTTATCGATGCATCGTCGATTGAGATTTTTGTAAACGGAGGCAGGGAAGTATTTACCTCACGTTACTTTCCTTCCCCGGGAAATAAATCAATCTCGATGAGTGGCAGAAATGAAACGAAGCTTAAACTAAAGACATGGCATTTACAAAAAGAAGCAGGTCATTGATCTGCTTTTTTCTAGTGAGATCAGCCTGTATCTTAAAGCCTATAGCGCATAGAAATAAGAGTTGCCTCAGGCGGTGGTGAGCGGTTTGATGACGTTTTACATATATGATAACAGGTTGAATTATGGTATCATTTTAAAATATATACAGCTGAGGCTGACGTTTATCCAAATGCGGCAGGACAAAAAGGGGTTGTTTACTTGAATTCAAAACAGCAGCCGACGACTAGAAAGCGCTTGGAGACAATGGCAGATCATGTTGAAGATAAACGTGAAGAATATAAAGAATTGCTCATTCAAGTCCAATCTATTCTCGGTGAACCTTCTCTAGAGCAGGAAGAGTTAAAAGAGAAGCTGTCAGATACGTATAAACAAATGAAAGAATATGCCTTATTTGTAGAATCCATTGAAGCCTTTATTCGAAAAATCGCGAAAGAATCGGATCAGCAAAAGTAGGCATTCATGTAGGGGCAAAAGAGTGTACTCAGGAGCGAGTGCGCTTTTTTTACGGAACGAAAATGGAAGGTGCTGACAATTGAAGATAAAGGTCTGTTTTTAAATATCGATAAACAAAAAACCGATTCACCCATTAAAAAGGTGAATCGGTTTTTACTGTTTTATTTGTCAAAACGATGAGCGGAATGCTTGGTTGGTCCGATGTAGTCGTTTAGCTGGAATGAGCCTTTAATGGCAGAAGTGATGAATTCTTTTGCTGCATAAATGGCTTCCTTCACGTCTGATCCATTCGCTAGTTCAGCTGTGACTGCCGCTGAGAATGTGCAGCCTGCGCCGTGTGTATATTGTGTGTCGATCTTATCAGATTCAAGGCGTTCAAAGGTTTGTCCATCATAAAGCAAATCAATCGCTTTATCTTGGCTAAGCTTACCGCCTCCAGTGATGACGACATACTTTGCACCAAGTTTGTGGATGCGTTTTGCTGCTTCTTCCATTTGTTCGATCGTTTTGATCTCACCGATGCCGCTTAATTGACCTGCTTCGAAAAGGTTAGGTGTGATGACGGTTGCCAGTGGCGTGAGCTTTTCACGTAAAGCTTCAGCATGCTCTGGGTAAAGGACTTCGTTTGCCCCCTTACAAACCATGACAGGATCAATGACGACATTTTTCAAATCATATGTTTTGATGGTTTCAGCCGCGAGTTCAATCACGTCGACCGTTGGGAGCATGCCTGTTTTTAGAGCATCTATTCCAATGCCTTCCACAATTGTAGAGAGCTGCGCACGAATGGTCGCCGTATCGATTGGAAACACCTGATGATCCCATGAGTTATGAGGGTCCATTGCAACGACAACTGTTAAAGCTGTCATCCCGTAGACGTTTTTCTCTTGAAACGTTTTTAAATCTGCTTGGATACCTGCACCGCCGCTTGAATCCGAACCTGCGATGGTGAGTGCTTTATTCATAGACATAGTTGCTGAACCTCCAATGTGATGTGTAACAGTTCTTGTTCTACCCCTTATTATAATCAGCTTTTCCATTTATCACAATGAAACGACATAAAAAAGCGTTCCTCAAAGAGAAACGCTTCAAATCCTTATCTTTTACTAATCACCAATTTTCCTTTTTTCAGCTCCTCTAAAAGCGTTAAGGCTAACTCCTGATCAGCACCGACCGACATCATTTTGGCCATGAGCTCATCATCCCGGGTGCGAATGACATTGGCAACTTGATCTAAAATTCCTTGATCGACTGCTGTCATGCTTTTGGCATCTGTATACTCAGTTACGTTATCAGAGCGTTCTGGATCGTACGCAAAAACGAAGACGGCATCCTTTGATGAATGTAAGTTTTCAATGGTCTGTTTCGCTTCTTTGCTATTCTCTACCGTGATATATTCCATAGTGATCACTCCTTTCCATCAAAAATTCCCATTTTCCCGCAAAATCAAACCACCTTTTATATCATGAGAAGAAAGCCAATTTATGTTTTAATGGAAAAAGACGAATCTATTAAAGGAGTAAGTTGAATATGAAGATATCCTTATTAATTGTGACGCATAACAGACTAAGCGCGCTGTGTGAGCTGCTTGAATCCATTTCGAGACAAACCGTACAGCCTTTTGAAATTGTAGTAGTGAATGATGCAGGGGAGCGAGTGGACATCATTCAGGAACTCTATCCTGAACTTCCGATCCGCTTGATTCATTTAGATGAGAATGTCCAGCATGTCAATGCAAGAAATGTGGGGGTGCGGGAGCTGACAGGCGATGTCATCATGCTAAGTGACGACGATGATTACTTCACACCTTGTCATATCGAACGTATGAGCAAGGCGCTGGACGACGCCGACTTTGTCTTTTCTGACGCAGAAATTGTTTCATTTGAAGAAAAAGGCGCTATCCGTTTTCCATTATCGAGACGTTTGTTTGCTTATACAGCGGACATTGAAGATATGCGTGTCTTTTCTACATATGTTCCTTCGGGCAGTATGTATAAACGCCACATACACGAAGAGGTTGGCTACTTTGACCCAGCTATGCATCATTACTGGGATTGGGACTTTTTCTTGCGTGTATCACAGCATGCGCGAGTAAAACGGGTACCAGCTGCCAGCGTGATCTATGCGTTTTTTGATGGCGGTGGAAATCAGTCTAGTGATCTTGGTGAAACAAGGAAGAACTACTTAAATGATCTAAGTGAAAAGCATGAACTTGGCGATCTGCCGACAGCTAACTTTGCTGTCCTACTAGAAGAACCAGCGATGAAAAAACGAGAATCAGAGAGTGAGATTGTGTGGGATGGAAAACCGATGATCTCAAGATTGGCACAGCAGGCAGAAGGAGGAGAACCGCAATGAAGCCATTTTTAAATGATAGCTGGTGGGCTGTCATGAAGAGTGAATTTGAACAGCCGTATTATCAGGAATTACGTGAGTGGATGAAGGAAGAATATCGCATGCAGACCGTTTTTCCGAAACCCGATGACGTTTATCGTGCCCTTCATTTGACGTCGTATGAAGAGGTCAAAGTGGTGATTTTGGGACAAGACCCTTATCATGGCCCAGGACAGGCACACGGATTAAGCTTTTCTGTTCAGCCTGGTGTCAGACAGCCGCCGTCTTTGAGAAATATTTTTCAGGAGCTAAAGGATGATCTTGGTTGTCCTGTCCCAAACCATGGCTCTCTTGTCAGCTGGGCAGAACAGGGTGTGCTGCTCTTAAACACCGTGCTAACTGTGAGAAAGGGTGAGGCGAATTCGCATAAAGGCAAGGGCTGGGAACGCGTGACAGACCGGGTGATTGATGTGCTGAATGAACGGGATCAGCCCGTCGTCTTTGTGTTATGGGGAAGACATGCCCAAAATAAGAAAGAACGCATTGATCAAAACAAGCATTACATCATTGAATCACCTCACCCAAGTCCTTTTTCTGCAAGAAACGGCTTTTTTGGCAGCCGTCCGTTTTCTCAGGCAAACGCATATTTAAAGCAAATGGGGCTTGAAGAAATCAACTGGTGTATCAAGGATATTGAATCAAAATAGGACGAGGGGGAAACCCCCTTCGTCCTGTTTATTTTAAAAATTTACGGACAATGTCGAGTCCATTTTTCGCATTTGGATAACGGAAGGAAAAATCGAAGCGATTGGTCTGACGCAGGACGCTTTTTTCATGCGTAAAGGTGAAAAAGCTTTCCTTCCCATGATATCGTCCTATGCCGCTTTCTCCGACGCCTCCAAATGGCAAGTAAGGAGTGGCCACATGCATCAGTGTGTCGTTGATACAGCCTCCGCCAAATGAGAGGTTGTCTAGGACATATGCTTCTGTTTCTTTACTAGTTGTAAATAAGTAAAGGGCGAGCGGCTTCGGCCTTGCTTTGATCATGTCCGCTGCTTCATGCAGAGAATGAAAGGTCATGACAGGCAGAATCGGTCCGAAAATTTCCTCCTGCATCACGGGATCTTCCCATGAGATGTGATCTAAAAGGGTCGGTGCGATTTTGAGCTCCTGTTCATTGCACTGTCCGCCCGTCACGATCGTACCATTTAAAAGAAATTGTGAGAGTCTGTCAAAATGACGCTGGCTGACATTTTTCCCAAAGTGCGGATGCGTTTCGGGTTGTTCGCCATAAAAGTCACGGATACAAGCCGTCATTTCCCGCAAAAGGTCCTCTTTGATGGATTCATGAACAAGCAAATAGTCTGGTGCAATGCATGTTTGACCAGCATTGGTGAATTTTCCAAAAGTGATTCGCTTCGCAGCAAGCTTGATGTCGGCATCAGGCATGACAATGCAAGGGCTTTTTCCGCCAAGCTCAAGTGTGACAGGTGTCAGATGCTTTGCGGCCGCTTCCATGACGACTTTGCCGACAGCCACACTTCCAGTAAAGAAGATATAATCAAAGGGCAGCTTCAGCAGCTCTGTACTGACATCTACACCGCCTTCTACGACTGCCGCATGATCTTCTTGAAACACACGTTCCACAATTGAGCCGATCACTTGTGAGACTTGCGGCGTCAGTTCTGACGGCTTTAAGATGACGGCATTTCCAGCTGAAATGGCTCCGATTAATGGAGAAAGAGCCAGTTGGAAAGGATAGTTCCAAGGGGCAATAATGAGAACACTTCCGTACGGTTCCTTGATGATCATGCTTTTCGATCCAATATGAGTCAGTGGTGTTTTCGCGCGGGATGGCTTCGCCCATTTATGAAGGTGCTTGATGGTATGATTGATTTCTTCATACACCATCCCAATCTCTGTTGTATAAGCTTCCTGTTCCGATTTATGTAAATCATGTGCTAAGGCTTGTAAAATATCCTTTTCAAACTGTTTGATTTCTGCTTTCAAGTCTTTAAGGATGCGGATACGTTCTTGGACCGCCGGCTTGTGAAAGACTTTTTGTTTGTTAAAAAGAGCAGTGAGCTTGTCCATTATTCAATCCTTTCATAGACGATTTTGTTCCTTTTATTATGTGTGAATCACCGGTACTGGTCAAATAAGAGGTACATAAGCGCACTGCTTTGAAAAAATGAACCCATTTGGTTTGTTCATTTGGTAAAATAAAGTTGAAAACGAATTTTTATGATTGGAGGGTCAACCCTTGAATATCCATATATCAAGCCTGCTTCAAAAAATGGAGGAAGCGATTCAAAAAGCGAAACAAAGTGGAAATGATGAAGAGGTGAAACGTCAAGTGGCGGCGATTTCTTCACTATGTGATGTCATTCTTGACGCGCCGTCACAGGTGCAAATGCCACAGTCTTCGGTCATTTCACCACCTCCATCCATATCTACACCATCTGCACCGTCTGGGTCTCCGGATCAAGCCATGCTTGAGAAGCTGATGGGCACGAGTGGTGCAAAAAAGTTGCAGCATAAAGAAGAGGAGCAAAAAGAGAAGGACGGGAACGGCGACTCTATTTTTGATTTTTAGTGGTCTTGTCACGACAAAGGGAAGGTGATTGGGTTGAAATTATTTTTGGGCGCCATTCAGTGGATGGCATTTTTTATCGCAGCTTCTATTGCAGTACCGATTGCAATTGCACAAGCGTTTGAATTGAATCAAGTGCAATCGGCAGAGCTGATTCAGAGTACATTCTTTTCACTTGGACTTGTGGCGATGGTGCAGTGTTTATGCGGTCATATGCTGCCGATCAATGAAAGTCCAGCAGGGCTGTGGTGGGGTGTGTATACCCTTTATGCAGGTATGACAGGGACGATCTTTGCGACGTATCCTGAAACTCTGCAAGCATTACAAGGGGCTTTAATTTTTAGTGCTGCTTTCTTTTTTATTTTTAGTTTATTTAAAATCATTAATTGGCTCGCATCTTTATTTACGCCAGTCGTCACTGGCATTTACCTGCTTTTACTTGTTGTGCAGTTAAGTCAGCCAATCATGAAAGGGCTAATGGGCATCGGCTATCGGGGAAATCAGGTGGACGGGCTTGTCTTTTGTTTATCGATCTTGATTATTGTCCTCACCTTCATGATCAGCCGCTCAAAATGGCATTACTTAAGACAGTTTTCTGTGTTATTTGCCCTTGCAGGAGGCTGGTTGTTATTCGCTCTACTCGGGTTGGCAAAGCCGGTTCGAATTCCAGAAAAAATCATCGAGTTTCCGAAGCTGTTCCCATTCGGCATGCCGGTCTTTGACAGTGGACTACTTGTCACGTCCTTTTTCATTACGATCTTACTCATTGTGAACATGCTGGCAAGTATTCGAATTGTGGAAAGTTCAGTGAAGGCATTTGGTGAACTGCGTGAGCGGAAGAGAGCTCGGCCTGCTGGTTTTGTCGCAGCATTTGGTCACTTACTGAGCGGATTGATCGGTGCCATTGCGCCTGTACCTATTTCCGGAGCAGCAGGATTTATCCAGACAACGAAAATTCCATCGAGAAAGCCATTTTTCATAGGAAGTCTGCTCATTGTCCTCATTAGTTTATTTCCATTATTGATGAGCTTTTTCTCCGCATTGCCGTCACCTGTGGGGCTTGCTGTGAACTTTGTGGTGTTCTCCTCTATGATTGGGATCGCCATGTCTGAATTTGATCAATATGAAAAGGAAGAGGTTCCACGGATTCGCTTTGTTCTTGGGATTGCCGTTTTAGCAGGCGTGGGGGCAATGTTTGTGCCGCAGGGAGCCTTGAAAGGCATGCACCCTGTGCTCATTTCATTATTAAGCAATGGTCTTGTTCTCGGCACACTCATTGCGATCGTTGTTGACCAAGTCTTGTTAAGAAAGAAGAAGAAATCCGACAATCTCGTGTCAGCGTAAAAGGAAAGTTGAATGTCGGATGTAACCCGCGCTATGATAAACATAATGAACGAGATAAGGAGAATGATGAATGAAACTATTTTTCATATTAGGTGCCATTAACGCCATGCTTGCCGTTGGGCTTGGAGCCTTCGGTGCACATGGACTGGAAGGGAAAATCCCTGAAAAGTATATTGAGATATGGAATAAAGGTGTTCAATATCAGATGTTCCATGCGATTGGACTATTTATAGTGGCCTTTCTTGCAGATAAGCTGTCAGGTGTCTCTTTAGTACCGGCCGCTGGCTGGGTAATGCTTGCAGGTATCCTTTTCTTCTCAGGAAGCCTTTATGTGCTGGCATTGACTCAGGTGAAGATTCTTGGTGCCATTACCCCAATTGGCGGAGTGGCGTTTATCGCTTCTTGGATCATGCTTGTCATTGCAGCAGCAAAAAATTTATAAGTCAAAAAACCGATGCTCTGATGGGGGCATCGGTTTTTTCTTAACTCCAGTAAGGGGTGTAGTTGGGCGGTGCTTGATAATAAGGGACGTAGTGAGAAGGAGGGACAGGGTGCGTTTGGGCCTCTTCCTCTTGGTGGCAGAACGGTCCGATAAACACACTTGGTTTCACAGGCTGTGTCGCCTTCTTCCACTGCGTTTCGTTCATGCAATACGTATGTGCCATGATGTGAGAGGGGGTAAGGGTGAGAAGGTCTGAGCCTAGGATCACTTCTGGCGTAGATGCATTAAAAATGGCTAACAAATGAGTTCTGTCCTGGAGGGCGATCTCATAGTGCCACCAGCCTTGAGGCACGTTTGCCACCTGCCCAGGGGTGATGGTATAGGTGTGCAGCTTTTTTGTAAATGGATTCAGCATGGATACAGCAGCAGAACCGGTTATACAGTAAACAAGCTCTGCGGCATTTTGGTGATAATGAGGCTCTACTACTTTACTTTTACTCAAATATATATCAAGCAGGGATACTTGATCCAACGAGTTTAATTGTTTTTTTCCTAAAACATTTATCAGGTTATGTTGATCATATTTGACGAGGGGGCTTTGATTCAGATCGTATGAATATTTGACATTTGGTGAAGTATAATCCAGCTCAACAGTCATTGATGTCACCTCTAGGCTTTTGATAAAAACTACTAGGCATCTTATGAGCGGCGCCCAAAAAGTGTGTCAAAAACCTAGTCAAAAGAAAAAAAGCAAGGGCGTCTGCACCTTGCTTTTTGCTTGAAGTTATCTTGGAGAATACGTTGACATAGAGTATGGATAGTCATATTGAATTTCCCCATCAAACGTAATGTAATCAAGGTAGATCGTTAACAGTAAGTATCGTGTCCCTGTCTTGTTATCACTAATGATAATGTGGTCACGTCCTGCAGCTTCAATGACCCCTCTAAAAATCTTCGAATTCCATTCCTTACTCGCTTCAAACGTCATATAAATCGTGGCGACCTTGCCGCGGTTCAATCGTAAAATATTTTCAATATAGGACTGCTCAATTGGCAGCTGACCTGTGACATTCTGCTGATATATTGGCCCAGAAGGAATTTGATATGGCTGTCCGCCGCTCTGCGCGCCTTGGCCTCCTTGTGAAGTACCAGTAGATGGCATTGGCGAATAACCTTGCTGCATTTGACCCTGCGTTTGGGGAGGGACTGAATAACCCATCTGCTGCGCAGGATACGGATTTGCTCCATATTG
Organism: Bacillus pumilus; assembly: GCF_024498355.1. Taxonomy (GTDB): domain Bacteria; phylum Bacillota; class Bacilli; order Bacillales; family Bacillaceae; genus Bacillus; species Bacillus pumilus_P. The sequence continues at coordinate 3,334,189 of NZ_CP101833.1, read as the reverse complement.
TTGCTGGCGAAAATCTTGACCTTCGAAACCCGAACCTTGCCCAAATTGATTTTTCAATTTCATAACGTTCCTCCTCTTTCCTCATGGTGTTCTAAACAGAAGGCGTTTAAGCCTGTTGTTTCCATAGCATTCTTTCTCTCTTTCACACTATGAGACAGGAGGGGAGAATATGTACATTGAACGAAAAAAAGGAACAGCTTGGCGCAGTTCCCCAGCGTGTAGACAAACCCTCGCATTCGGTGTCAGTCCTGTGCGCCGGTGCTCACGAATGTCAAATTCGCTGCGCTCCGGTGCTCGTCCTTCCTAGACTTCAAAGGTTTTCAATCACGCTGAAAAGAAGACAAAGGGCTAAAATAAAGATCATTTTAGCCCTTTGTCAACAATCTGAGGAACTGCTTGGAGCAGTTCCTTTTACATCATCCAGTTGACAGCCCGCTGGACATCAAATACAAGTGTCATAATGAGAAAAAATGCGGCCAGCGGTGTGATGACGACAATGAAGGCTTGCCATACTCTTAGCTTCATCACAGCGACAATGCCTAACACAGCCATCCCCAATATCCATGTCTTTGCATATGCTTCAGTAAGTGTCCAAAGATCGAGATAATACCATACTTCATAATGCTGATCTAAATAGGGAGAGATCTTAACAAATGTATACGGACCAAGCATCCCCACAGTGAAAACCCAAGTAAGGGCAAATAAAGCAGAAGGAAAAAAGACCGTCAGCGTGCAGGCCTTGAGCACATCTCGATAAGGCGTTTTATTGCCAAAAAAGAGCCGTCCTAACCACTGTAAAATGAGTGCACCGAAAAATAGAATGAGATTGCCTGCTAAAATACCAAAACCCGCCCCATGTAACAGAATAAAAGGGAATGGAATATGATTGCCCATATACTCGCTAAAATACCCTTCGTAGATCCAGCTCGTCCCAGCGATACTTGCAAGGAGTATCATCAGCCAGATTGGAATAGAGGAGTGTTGGTATGAGCGAATAATCGTTTTTGTCGCGACGAAAATTTTAAAAAATCGAAAAAATCCTTTTGCTTCCTCTTCTTGGGAGAGATCACTCTTCATAGCTTTCAATGTTTTTTACTCCTTTAATACACACAAATGATTACTTATATTACCAAAAATTTCACGTTTTTCAAAGATAGATCAATAAAAAAGTACAATTTTATAAAAAATAGGTCATTCTACAGTCTTTTGAGATGGAGACACATATGATAAACCATATTTTAAAAGAGACCGAGGTGAAAAAATTTTGACGAAAGTAACTGTCATTATGACGAGCTACAACAAGGCGGATTACGTTGGCAGATCGATTGAAGCGATATTAAACCAGACTTTGTCAGACCTTGAACTTTTTATCATGGATGATGGATCAAACGGAAAAACCCTGGCTGCTATTGAGCCTTTTCGCAAAGATCCGCGCGTCCATTATATCCAAAGCGGTGTCAAAACGCTGAAAGAGCGAACAGCGAAAACCCGCTATGCCGTACTCATTAATCAAGCGCTAGAACAGGCAAAGGGTGAATATATTTCTTATGCGACAGATGACAATGTGTATGCGCCAGATCGCTTGGAAAAGCTCACGGGTTATTTGGATGCCAGTCCGAGAGCAAATATTGTCTATTCTGGTTCTAAAGTGATCTATTTAAATAGCAAAAAAGAGACTGTGAAGGAAATCATACGGCCTGCGCAAATTGTGCAATGGAATGCACCGTGTGCCATTGATCATTGCTCAATTGTTCATCGTGCATCCATTTTAAAAAGAATTCATACTGAATATGGATCTTACTGGGATGAGAATCCACGGTACTATTGTATAGGAGATGCGAGGTTCTTTTTTAGATTAAATCATTTCTATCCGTTCTACCCCTATAACGAAGTACTGGATACGAATTACATCACAGAACAGTCAATTCATTATCAATTAGCAGATAAAGCAAAAAGCGACTTTATTAAAGCACTTCCCCCGCAGTCTAGCTGCTGGGAGCTCCGTCGTGTATTAAAAAAGAGATATGGGAGGTAACCTGAATGTCGCATTATATTCATCATTATTGGCAGGTATACTTTGAGTATGTGAATTTAATGAAAGACTTGTCTTACCGTCAAATTCCTCTTGGGTTAATCAGCAATTTTTATCAATACATTAGCCCAGAGGTTAGAGAAAGTATGGAAGATAAAGCGTTTGGCCACAAACTGGCCACAACTTGCCCGTTGCCGCAAGAGATTCAGCCATTTTTTGATCAGCACAAACAAAAAATGAAGCGTACCTCTTATCGTTCAGAAAAGGGAAAGGTATTGCTACACATTGACCACCTACGCTTTACTGAAAACAATTATAAACGATTTCATCCGAACAAAACGGTGGTGTTGGCCCGCTGGAAAAAGGCTGATTATTTTGGATTACCGGTGATCAGCAAGCCGGATTTAGTAGGAGAGGTTAATAAAAAAGCCCATGCTAAATATATTAAAAAAGCAAACGCTCTACTGAAACCTTACGCACAGCATCCTGTCTTTGGCAATGCTTTTTTTAAAGAAAAACTTCAGAAGGACATTGTGCAATTTATTGATGTGATTGACCAGACAGAGGCATTATTTCACAAGCATCCAATTGCAGCCGTCATTGTCGGTACGACGGAGGATGTTTACAGCCGCGTGCTGGCTCTGCAAACAGTGAAGCGTCAAATCACTAGTATTTGTCTTCAGCATGGTGCACTTATGGGTGATGAAGCCTTTTTACCGATTTTCACAACACTTCATGGGGTGTTTGGGAAGTATGAAAAGGATTGGTATGAAGCCAAAGGCTGTCAGCCTGAACAGGTGGAGATGACAGGTCATCCAAGGTTTGATTTGGTGCATGAACGAAAGCCGCTTCAACAGGATTTGCTGTTTCGTAAATTGAATTTCAGCCCAGCCAAAAAGACAGTACTTGTGGCGACACAGCCGTTTTCAGAAGCTTTTTATGGTGATATCCTTAAAACGCTTTCGAAACGGAAAGATATTCAGCTGATCATCAAGCCGCATCCTTTGGAAATTATCAAAAATCTCGTGCATGATTATGAGGCGATTGAACGAGCAATGAGCCATGTGAGATTGATTAAAAAGGAAATCGACTTGTATGATCTGCTGCCATATATGGATATGGTCATTACGCTCACATCAACAGTCGGTCTTGAAGCGATGCTTTTTGAAAAAAGTGTGCTAATTGGGAAGATGTCACAAGGCAGAAGATACCCTTATTACGAGTCGCTTGGCAGCTATCATATGGAAAACCCTATTAAACTTGCTGAGAAAGCGGTTCTTACTTTGTCGGATGAACGAGAGATGAAGCTGGCGAAACAGCAAGGTGCCCTTTTTGTCAAAGAAAATTACCCACATGCGCGATCGACCGATGTTCTGCTTGCTCTGCTCAAAACAAAAACAGGTGTGGATTTTAAGAGATAAGAAGAGGGGGGGCAAGTGATATGGAACAAAAGAGAACACAATTTCTTCCTTATGCACTGCCTTTGATTGAACAGGAAGAAATTGATGAAGTCATTGGAACATTAAAGTCCGGCTGGCTGTCAACCGGACCAAAAGTCAGGCAGTTTGAAGAAGAATTTCGGCAGCTGACAGGTGCAAAACACGCGATAGCTGTCAATTCATGTACAGCTGCTCTATTTTTAGCGTTAAAGGCGAGAGGCATTGGGGCTGGTGATGAAGTGATCACAACGCCCCTGACGTTCTGCGCAACAGCCAATACGATCATCCATACGGGGGCAGCACCTATTTTCGTGGATATTGATCCGGCGACACTCAATCTGGATGCGGAGAAAGTAGAAGCGGCCATCACACCACATACAAAAGCGATTGTACCTGTTCATTTTGCTGGTCAATCGTGCGATATGGACCGGATTTTAGCGATTGCCAAAAAGTATGATTTGTTTGTGCTTGAGGATGCCGCCCATGCCCTCTATACGACGTTTCACGATCAGCTCATTGGATCAATTGGTGATGCGACCGCTTTTAGTTTTTATGCAACGAAAAACATAGCGACCGGAGAAGGCGGCATGCTAACGACAAATGATGATGCACTTGCAGCTCGAATCAGAAGACTAGCGCTCCACGGGATGAGCAAGGGAGCGTGGAATCGTTATGGAGAAAAGGGAACGTGGTATTACGAGGTCGAGGAACCTGGCTATAAAATGAACATGTTTGACGTGCAAGCATCGTTAGGGCTCGTTCAGCTAAGCCGGCTGGAAAACATGCAGACGCGCAGAGAACAGATTGCGAAGGCATACAACCAGGCTTTTCAAAAAGAAGCAGGTCTGATCTTACCGCCTGTCCACCAAAAGGGAAGACATGCGTGGCATTTGTATGTGCTGCAAGTTGATCCAGAAAAAGCAGTCATCACACGTGATGACATGATTGATCAGCTGCAAAAGGAGTATAAAATTGGCACGAGCGTTCACTTTATTCCTGTTCATTTGCATCCATATTACGAGCAAACCTACAACTATTCACCAGAGGACTTCCCTGAATCACTCACTTATTACAAACGAACTCTCTCACTCCCGCTTTATCCAAGTATGACAGATGAAGATGTGCAGGATGTTATCACCGCAGTGTTGTCTATTTTAAAAGATAAGAAGGCATCTTCATGAAGGTTGTTCATGCAATAGACGATCAGGTGCTTGCCGCTTGGCTGGAGAAATATGATCACCGGGCGGAACACATGAACAGTTTCAAACAATTTGCCCTTGTCAGCGGAGCCCAGCTTAAAGCGGTGTTGTTATACGATTGGTCCAAATGGGAGAGCGGTATTTTTAATCAGCATATTTTTCATGTGAAGTTTGTGGAAGCTGAATCAGCACTTGCTTTTCAAGAATTGATGGAGCGATTCATCATTTGGATGAGAACCGAAAAATGCGATTTCTTCTTTTTACGCCTTGAAGCGGCTGATCTTGAAAAAAACCGTATTGTCCAAAAGCTATCACATGTCTACTATGTCGGCGGTCTCACTAGGCTTGAGGCACCGCCTGCTCAAATGGAGATGCCATTATCAGGTCAAGATGTGGTGATTAGTCTGCCGGATGAAAAGGATTACGATGAGGCGGTTTCACTCGGTGGTCAGGCTTTTGTGAAAAGCCGATATGCACTTGATCCATATTTAGACCAGCGTGTCGTCCGGCATTTCTATCAGGAATGGATGAGAAATAATTTGTATGGGCGTGCAGATATCAATCTCGTAGCAAAGCTGAACGATGAAGTGGTTGGCTTGATTCAAGGAAAGGCCATAGCTAATAAAATAGGGATTGAGCTTTTTGCCATTAGGTCAGATATTCAGGGAAAAGGGATCGGAAAAAGGCTGTTTGTAGAGATGATGAAAGTATCTCATGACAGACAATATAGCTTCATCTCAGCTGGAACGCAGTTGCATAACATTCCTGCGATCCAGCTGTACGAGAAGATGGGATTTAGGACAATGAATACTTTTCTGTATTACCATGTGTGGCCGAGAAAAGGAGAGAGATAAGATGGCGCATTTCTATATTGGAGATCGCAAAGTGGGGGATGGTGCGCCTGTCTTTATCATTGCAGAGGCAGGCATTAACCATGATGGAAAGCTGGATCAGGCCCTTGCTTTAATTGATGTGGCAAAAGAAGCAGGTGCCGATGCGGTGAAGTTTCAGATGTTTCAAGCTGATCGGATGTATCAAAAGGAACCGGGTTTGTACGAAACGGCCAAAGGAGAAGAAGTGTCCATTTTTTCGTTAGTAGAACAAATGGAGCTGCCGCCAGAATGGCTGCCGGCTTTATTAACACGTTGTGAGGAAAAGGGACTGATTTTTTTAAGCACAGTGTGTGACGAGGAATCTGCGGATTTATTGAATCAAACCGATCCGCCTGCTTTTAAACTGGCATCCTATGAAATCAATCATTTACCTCTTTTACGTCACACCGCTTCTTTTCAAAAGCCGATCATTTTTTCAACAGCTGGGGCAACCATTGCCGATGTTCATGAAGCATATGAGGCCATTACAAGCCAGCAAAATAAGCAAATCGCCATCATGCATTGTGTGGCAAAGTATCCTGCACCTAGAGCATTCACGAATCTTCGTGTGCTGCAAACCTTAACCTCAGCTTTTCCTGAGGCAGTCATTGGCTTTTCGGATCATAGTGAGCACCCAACTGAAGCGCCTGTTGCCGCTGTGAAGCTTGGGGCAGCCATGATTGAAAAGCATTTTACAGTGGATAAAACGTTACCTGGGGCGGATCATTCCTTTGCCCTTGATCCTGAAGAATTAAAGGAAATGGTTCAGCATATTCGAGCAGCAGAAAAGCAGCGAAATCAAACAGAAGAAGACGCTCATTCTGTGCCAGAGGAGCTTCTTGGCAGTTCTTATAAAACGACAACAGCCATTGAAGGTCAGATTCGTGAATTTGCGTATCGAGGGATTTTTACGACAAGAGGCATTGCAAAGGGCGAGACCTTAACTTCAGAAAATCTAGCCGTGCTGCGTCCAGGACAAAAAAGTCAGGGCCTGCATCCGCGATACATGGAGCTTTTACTTGGCGCAAAGGCTTTGAGCGACATCCCAGCCCATACAGGCGTTTCGTGGAAAGATGTGCTCACGCAGGAGTCCCAAAATGATCAATGATGTGCTCTTTGTCATTCAGGCTAGGATGGGTTCGACAAGGCTGCCAAAAAAGGTAATGAAACCGATCGGGAGGATGGCGCTGATCGATGTGATTGTTGAACGGGTAAAGCAATCAAACCATTACAATCACAAAACACAAAACCTCATGATCGCCACAACGGTTGAGGCGGAAGATGATCTGCTGGCTCATTATTGTTTATCAAAGGGCTATAAGGTGTTTCGTGGCAGTGAGACGGATGTGCTTCAGCGATTTGCGCAGATTGTCCGACAATTTGAACCGCAAACTGTTGTACGTTTAACGGGAGATAATCCATTCATAGATCCGGCACTTTTGTCGAAAATGCTTGAAAAACATAGACAGGAGAAGGCTGATTACACGTATACGAACGGAACACCACTCGGTATTTCCGGGGAAATGATTGACGCACCTATTTTAAGTGAAATCGACAATTTTCCCCTCTCGCAGCCAGAGCGTGAGCATGTCACGCTGTATATCAGAAAGCATCCAGAGCAATTTCACCTTCAATTATTCACACCGCCCAAAGAACTTGCATATCCTGCTTATCGATTCACGATTGATACAGAAGAAGATTACGTGTTTGCCATCCGGTTACTTGAGAAAGCTGGTGGTTCCATTGCTGTGCCAACGGCTGAACTCATATCCATCTGTGAACAAGATCCAGACATTGTTCGGTTGAATCAATTTGTGAGACAGAAGGATGCTGAATGAACAAAAAAATTTTGATTGTTGTCTTTGGTGGTTTTTTAAGAGGGATGGGGCATGTCGTCAGAATGAAACAGTTAGCAAGGGAGCTGCTTCAGGAAGATAATGACCTATTTTTCTATACAAATGAGCGGATTTGTGTAGAAATGCTATCGCATCCAGCGTGGCACGTCCACATGGTGCAGGAGTCGAATGCGCTCCTTCAGTTGCAGCAGGACTTGAAAGAGCTGAAGCCAGATCTTCTACTGATTGATGTCCTTGATTGTGACCTGCAGTTCCTTCGAACGATCAAGGATTCCTGCGGCTCTGCAAGGCTGGTCTTATTCGAGGAAAAAAGAGATGAAGCCTGTCAGCTTGCGGATGCAGTCGTGAACGGTATTTATGGAGGTCTGGACGGGAAGCACATGCAAGTAAATGGGACGGCATATTTTCATGGAACACCTTATTTATTGTTAGATCATGAGATTGGCAAATTAAAAGACACATATGTGGTTCGAAAAGATTGCAAAAGGGTGGTCATCAGCCTTGGGGGCAGTGATCCGCGCGGATTGTTATCAAAGGCTGTATCAGCACTTCTACAAGCAAATCATTTACACATTCTAGCGGTGACAGGAAAAGCCTCTCACATCAAAGAGCAAGTAGAGGCTGAGCATATTCAATTCATTCGCCATACTGATCAATTACCTGCCCGTCTATGGGAAGCTGATTTGGCTATTGTCGCAGGAGGCATGACGTTATATGAGGCGGTTTGTATCGGGGTGCCCAGCATTGTACTTTCGCAAGTAGACCATCAAGCAGTTACAGCCAGTAATTTCGCGCAAAAGGGAGCCTGTCTACACCTTGGATTAGGTGATCATGTGGATGAAAAAGATCTATTGCGTGCTGTTGAAAGGCTGTCCGGCAGCTACTTTCTCCGCAGGAGCATCCATCTCAATGGACGGACACTTATTGATGGAAAAGGAACCGAACGAGTGAAAAACATTCTTATACACCTCATGAACGATCATCAAAAAGAACATAAGGATGTGTAGATGTGAAGGGAGTTATTTTAGCAGGAGGTAAAGGATCGCGACTGGCCCCATTAACTAAGCTTTTCAACAAACATTTATTGCCGGTTGGTCCATATCCGATGATTTATTGGTCATTGTTCAAACTGAAAGAAGCAGGTATTTTAGATGTGATGCTGATTTCACAAGAAGAACAAATCCCGCTGTTTCAAAAATTGCTTGAGGGCGATCAGGGACTTGGGATGAACATTGTTTATCAAGTACAGCCAGAGGCTTCTGGCATTTCAGACGGTTTATCCTATGCAAAGCCCTTTGTAAAAGGGGAGAAGTTTGTGCTCATGCTTGGTGATAATGTATTTGAGGATGCGTTAAGCCCTTTTGTTGAAGCCTTTCAGCAGCAAGAAAGCGGAGCCAAGGTCCTTTTGAAAGAAGTGACAGATCCGAAGCGGTTTGGCATTGCAGAAATTGATGCCGCACACCACCGGATTTTATCAATAGAAGAAAAGCCAGAGCATCCGCTTTCATCCTACTGTGTCACGGGTATCTATTTTTATGATCAAGAAGTCTTTGAATATATTGAGAAAATCTCGCCGTCAGATCGAGGTGAATTAGAGATTACAGATGTGAATAATCTCTATATCTCAAATAGCCAGCTGACCTATGATATGTTAGAAGGGTGGTGGATTGATGCCGGAACACATGAATCTCTTCACCAAGCATCTACGAAAATGTTTGAAACGATGAAGAAAAAAGAGGGATACGAATGACGAAGTCTTATTTAATTACAGGCGGAGCGGGATTTATCGGACTGAATTTTGTGAAACTGCTGCTTCAGGAATCAGATGTCCGGCTCACCGTATTTGATAAATTAACGTATGCCAGTCATCCAGAGGAAATGGATGAATTATCAAAGCTGCCTCATTTCCGTTTTATTCAAGGAGATATCACCCAGCAGCATGAGCTGGATCAAGTATTTGATGAAGCCTATGATGGCATCATTCATTTTGCAGCAGAATCGCATGTCGATCGCAGTATTGAATCGGCAGAACCTTTTATTCAAACAAACGTCCTCGGTACCTATCGTATGCTGGAAGCTGTCTTAAAGGGAAAGGCGAAAAAACTCATTCATATTTCAACAGATGAAGTATATGGAGATTTGGAATTGGATGATCCTGCTTTCACAGAACAAACACCACTCTCACCGAATAATCCTTATTCAGCAAGTAAGGCGAGTTCAGACCTGCTTGTGAAATCCTATATCCACACCCACCAATTACCCGCAATGATCACACGATGCAGCAATAACTATGGACCCTATCAGCATGAGGAAAAATTAATACCGACCATTATCAGAAAAGCGGTCAATGGCGAAAAGATCCCGATTTATGGAGACGGCCAGCAGATTCGTGATTGGCTGTATGTAGAGGATCATGCGAGAGCTGTGAAGCAGGTGGTGGAGAGCGGGACAGCCGGGCAGGTGTACAATATTGGCGGCGGCAATGAGAAAACGAATCTCGATTTAACCAAAACCATTCTCACACAACTTGGCATCAGTCATGACCAAATTGCGTTTATTCAAGACCGAAAAGGGCATGACAGACGATATGCCATTGATGCCAGTAAGCTAAAAGAAGAGCTCGGCTGGGCGCAGGAGACTTCATTTGAAGAAGGTATTGAAAAAACGATCAATTGGTATCGTGCCAAATATGATCAGAGAGAAGAAGGGTGACGGATGAAAGTTTTAATCACCGGTGCAGGCGGTCAATTAGGGAAAGAATTGAGCAAACAGCTCAAGGAAAAAAACATCAGCGTCATTGCCTTAACAAGGAGCATGCTCAATATCGCAGATCAACAGGCAGTCAGACACGCGATGAGACACTTCCGGCCTGATATTGTTGTCAGTGCGGCCGCATATACATCTGTTGATCAATGTGAAATAGAAACGGAAAAGGCCTATCTTGTGAATGGCATTGGCGCCTATTATACAGCGCTGGAAGCAAAGAACGTAGGGGCAGATGTGTTACATGTCAGTACAGATTATGTGTTTGACGGGCAAGCGGAGACCCCTTATCAGGTCGATGCCCAAGCGGATCCTCAAACCATTTATGGAAAGAGTAAAAAGCTTGGCGAGGAATTGATTCACCTTGTGTCAGATGAAGTGAAAATCATCCGTACATCGTGGCTCTATGGACATGAGGGACATAATTTTGTGAATACCATTCTTCGGCTCGCTGAAACGAAGGATCATTTGCGCATTGTGAATGATCAAATAGGCTCTCCTACTTATACAAAGGATGTAGCAGAGGCCTTGATTCATTTATTTGATCAGAAGGCAGGCGTTTATCATGTCAGTAACCGAGAGAGTTGTTCCTGGTTTGATTTTGCGTCAGAAATTGTGGCAAAAAGCGGCCTGTCTACCACCATTGAGCCGATTTCTACGGAAGAGTACGGCTTCCAAACACCTCGTCCAGCCTATTCTGTTTTAGACCTTCAAGCGATTGAAGCCACAGGCTGGCAGCCAAGACATTGGAAGGATGCACTTCACGAATATTTGCAGAAAGAAGGGAGATGGCATCAGCATGATTGATGGTGTACAAACGAAAAAACTCATGAAACATTGTGATGATCGTGGTTTTTTTGCAGAGCTCATTCGAGATGATGAACCGATGCTAAAGCGCTTTGGGCAGGCGTCGTGGTCGAAAAGCTTTCCTGGAGTGATCAAAGCCTTTCATTACCATGAAAAACAAGATGACGTTTGGTTTTTTCCAGCAGGTCATGCACAGGTCGTTTTATACGATTTGAGAGAGGATTCTCCGACAAACGGCCAAACCGATGTGTATTATATGGGAGAAGATAATCCGATGCTGCTTCTTATTCCGAAAGGTGTCGCGCATGGCTACCGTGTACTAGGTGAGAAGCCGCTGCAAATTGTTTATTTTACAACAGAATCCTACGACCCGAAAAACCCAGATGAAAAGAGAATCGCTTGGAATGATGAGGCGATCGGATTTGATTGGAAAACAACGTTTAAATAGAGAACAGAGGCCTTTCGCAGGAGAAAGGTCTTTTTTTGTTGAAATACATTCTGTATGTGTCATTTTATGTATAATTATGAAGTTAAACAGAAAAGGGATGTGGATGAGTTTGTCTAAAAGAATTGCATTTGTAACAGGGGCAAGTACAGGGATTGGAAAGGCAATTGCCATAAAGCTTGCCGCTCAAGACGATGTAAAGGTGATTATCAATTCGAGAAATATATCCTCACTAGAACAAACGCAGCAGCATATTCAAGACATGACCGAAACAAAGGAGCCGGTGGCTCTTTTCTGTGGTGACATGTCGCATGAAGCAGTGAGGGCGGAGGCCTTTGCGGCAATAGAAAAAGAGTTTGGCAGACTGGATGTGTTAATCAATAACATTCCAGGAGGGAAGCCAGATACATTTGATTCATGTGAAAGTGGGCAGATGCTGGCAGCTTTTTCACAAAAAGCCATTGCGTACGTTGATACGATGAAGCGTGCGGCAGCCATGATGAAAAGACATGAATATGGACGTATCATTCAAATTGTCGGGAACCTTTGGAAGGAACCTGGTGACCAAATGTTTACGAACAGTATGATGAATGCAGCGATTATCAATGCAAGTAAAAATGCAGCCACACAGCTAGCACCTTCTGGGATTACGGTGAACTGTTTAAACCCAGGGTTTATTGCTACAGATCGGTATGAACAATTTATCGGGAACATGATGCGTAAACAGGCATTATCGCGGGAAGAAGCTGTACAGGCTGTCGCTTCAGGTATCCCGATGCAAAGAGTGGGCGCAGCGAGTGAAATGGCTTCGCTGGCAGCTTTTATCGCATCAGAGGAAGCCTCCTATCTCACAGGACAACAAATATCTGTCGACGGTGGTTCGATGAAGAGTATATAACATAAAAAACCCGCTACATGCGGGTTTTCAGCGTGTAGACAAACCCTCGCATTCGGTGTCAGTCCTGCGTGCCGGTGCTCACGAATGTCAAATTCGCTCTGCTCCTGTACTCGTCCTTCCTAGACTGCAAAGGTTTTCTATCACGCTGAAAAGAAGACAAAGGGCTAAAATAAAGGTCATTTTAGCCCTTTGTCAACAATCTGAAAACCCGCTACATGCGGGTTTTTTGATGAAAGCGAATCGGGAGTATGTGAAGCCGGTCGATAAACAGTGCAAGCTGGTCAATTGGGGCAACCATTGAAATCCTTACATGACGGCTTCCGTGCCCGCCAAACACACCCCCAGGCGTTACAACGACATCTGCATGTTCGAGTAAATAGTCAGCAAATGCATGAGAATCCTCGAAATCATCAGGGATAGGAGCCCACAAATAAAAGGCGCCGGCGGGGCGTTCAATGGTCCAGCCAAGCTGTTTCGCTGCTTGACGGATGAAGAAATTCATTCGTTCAAGGTATACCTCTTTCAATGATTGAAGATGACCATCATCACTTTGCAAAGCAATGGTGGCAGCCTGTTGAAACCCGCCATACATACTGACAAACACATGGTCTTGGAAGGCGTTGATGGCATTAATGATTTCCTCATTCCCGACAGCAAAAGCGACTCTCCATCCCGCCATATTAAATGTCTTTGATAGAGAATATAATTCCACTCCTACGCTTTTTCCAAGAGGAGCATTCATGAAGCTTACCGGTGTTTGTTCATAATGAAATGAACCATAGGCAAAATCATGAATCACATGCAGTCCGTGAGCGGCCGCAAAGGCAGCAGCTTCTTTAAAAAATGCATCATTTGCGACAGCACCAGTTGGGTTATTCGGATAATTCAAGAAAAGGACCTTTGCCTTTTTTAACACGTCCGGATCAATTGAGGAAAGGTTCGGTAAATAGCCATTTTTCTCATCGAGTTTGATACAGTATGGCTTTGCATCAGCCATCAAAATCCCTGAATGATATTCTGGATAACCTGGATCGGGGACGAGTGCGATATCCCCTGGATCAAGCAGACATTGACTCATGACATAAAGACCTGTTTTCCCACCATTGAAAAGGGCGATTTCCTTCTGGGGGTCAATCTCAGCATCGAATTCCTTTTTATAAAAATCTGCAATGGCTTGCTTGAAAAAGTCAAAGCCTCTAAAGGGCGCATATTGCTGGAATTGCAAAGTGCCCGCTGCTTCTTGAAGGGCGCTCACGATATGTGCAGGAGTAGGAAGATCGGGATTTCCTTGACCAAGGTTTATGATGTTCGCTCCGTTTTGTGTTTTATGCGCAATTTTCTCAAATACGGTTCCAAATTTCTGTTCAGGCAGCCGTTCAATCATGTTAGATGGTAACATCTTCACCACATCAGCCTCTCTTTCTATCCCTTCACTAATTCATCCATCAACTGAATGGTTGCCTGCTTCTGAATGTTGCGGATGGACGAGGCAACATCTTGTGAGGATGATCCTTTTAATTCAAGAGACACGATCCCATTAAAGGCTTCAAATAAAGAAAGATCCACAAAGGTGCCTTTGGATGGGACTGATTTACTGACGATCACTGTATCACCAACTAGAGCGTCCTGCGGAATATGAACATGATCAATGGTGATATGCGTGACCTCTGGCGGTATGTGTCCGCTCTCTTTGAAATGCTGAGGGTATAAATGGCAGTCTGCCATATAATACGTGTGTCCAGAAAGCAGCTGTTTTGGCAGCTCAGCCTTTTTTCCATCGACTAATACATCGATCAGCAGCTTGGCCATATCCACCCCAAAGACCTTTTTGATATTCGGAATCATATTCCAGCCGGCAAATCTAGCCGCTGATTCAATGAGTCCGGTTTCTCGATTTTTCATGAGCTTAATCTCTGTATGGGTTGCACAGTTTTCAAGACCTAACCCTTCATTTGCCTTCCTTGCTGCCTCAATGATGATTTGCTGGGCTTTATTGTCTAGGATCGACGGAGTGATATGAGCCGTTTCTGTAAAACCGATTTGAGGGGTCTTATCATGAATGACAAAAGGGATATATTCACCCTCGACAACTAGCCCTTCAACACTGACATAATCAGCATATCCTTCTTCTTGATACCAATCCTCGTAAGCACCCTCTAAATACGTTTCAGCGACAAATGGTGCTTCATATGTCACAGCGTTTGGGACTGGAATGGTTTGCAAATAGGATTGTACGTTTAAAAACAGATCATCACTGCCGGCTCGGTCATGAAAAAGGGTAACGCCAATCGAGCTTGCTAAATATGTAGGCTTTAAAATAAGCGGTGTACCGATATGCTCAATGGCTTTTTGGAAATCAGATAAAGTGGTGACAGGCTGAGTTTTCACCGCTTTGACCTCAGCGGCGTTGAATGCAGCCCTCATTTGACTTTTATCACGCGCCATTTCAGCGGCCTTTACCCCGGCACCGCGCAGTCCAAGACGTTCAGCGGCTTTCGCCATTGGTGCAATGAATAATTCATTATTGGTGGTCATCGCATCTGCTTTGAAAAAGGAAGCCACTCGGACCAGGTCTCCCACAACCTCTTCTTCTGATTTCGGATAATCATCCTGTGCCCAGTAAATAGAATCAGGATGTTCAAAAGAGGGATGTGTTTCAAAATAATCACGATCTTTTATGACCGCAATGGAGTACTTTTCTATTAGCTCAGCGTGTCCTTTTGTAATGGCAAAGGGTCTTGGGATATACGAAACGATATGGTACGATGCAGCCACGCTTTCATAAAACATATGGGGCGGGCATCCTCCTAGGTCAGCGATGACAAGTACGGTTTTTTTACTCAATGAAAGCACTCCTTTTTATCTAGCGGTGTAACCGCCGTCTGCTGTGACAACACTCCCAGTCATATAGCTGGATAGGTCAGAGGCGAGAAACAGCATCACGCCAGCAATTTCTTCGGGTTTTCCAAGACGCAACAATGGGTTCACCTTTGCTTTTTCCTTTTTGACAATCTCGAGGCTTTCTGAGTGATTGTCTATAAAGGATTTTTCATTTAACGGTGTATCAATGATTCCTGGGGCAATACAATTTACCCTGATTTGATGAGCGGCATAGTCAATTGCCATTGATTTGGTTAGTTGGATGACGCCGCCCTTTGTTGCGTTGTATGCAGGAATATCAGGCCATCCAACGAGACCACCGACAGATCCGGTATTAATAATGCTCCCGCTTTTCTTTTCAAGCATGTGCGGCAATGTATGCTTACTCATGAGAAATACGCCAGTCAGGTTGACCTGTAGAATATGGTTCCAATCCTCTAATGTCATCTCGTGAATGGGAGAGACAATTTCGATGCCTGCATTGTTAATCAAAACATCAATTGTCCCGAAGCGGCTGAGCACGGCCTGCACGGTTTGATGACAGTCAGACTCATTTGTTATATCCGTTTTGAAAAATGCAAGATGCTCATGCGGCAATGATTCGACGAGTTGTTTGCCGCTTTGCTCATTGATGTCAGCCACTGCTACTTTTGCCCCGTGCTCAAGGAAGAGCTTAACGGCGGCAAGTCCAATTCCTGATGCACCTCCTGTAATCAGGACGACTTTACCGGCAATGTTCATTTCTTCACCTTAGACGCTTTTGGCTTCAAGCGATTATAACGGGGAGGGAAGAAGAGATTAATAGATTTTGATGCTTCCGGCTTTGGATTAATCGCACCGTGATCTTCCTTTGGATCACAGAAATAGGTGGTGCCAAATTCCATTTTTTCTGTAAAGCCTTCAATGGTCATATCATAGCCCCCGCTGATGCAAATGCCGATTTGTTCATTTCGGTGCTTATGAAAAGGCATTTCTCCGCCATTCCCAGGAATGTTGGCAATCATGAGCTCCATCCAATCCTCAACAAAAAAGGTCACTTCCATGCCAGGGAGTAAATCCCGTGTTTTGAAAATGTCTAAGAAATAAGTGGGAGGAGCCGTATATTCTTCGCCAGCCTTTAATCTCTTAATATCGATTGCTATCACTTCTTCATCTGTCAGATTAGATGCGCCGTGAGGAACAAACGGTGGTGCAATATAGGCTGATTCTAATGGGGTGAGCAATTGGATAGATTGGCCGACCGTCATTTGAAGCTCGCCTTTTAATACAATTCCGATTTGGGCTTCGGAATGCTCGTGAGGTTCTATGATTGTGTGAGGAGGGACGTATGAAATTAATACTTCAGTATCGCCTCGTACAGTGGAATATTGGGTGACGCCATTATCCCATTCTATTTTTTTCGCTTGAGGAAAATATCGTTCTTGCGTCTTTTGTTCAGTTTGCATATTAAATCTCTCCTTTTCCAAATATGGACCAGCTCATGGGTATGCTTTTAAACGTTCGAATGAAGGTGAGGCCGTATGTGGCTCTGGCAACCTCGTTGGTTAAGGCGAAATCAAATTCGCCGTCTCTTACTTTTTGGGCGGCAGTACTTGTAGAATTGACAAGTTCAAATTCAGCATTTTGATGGATGAAATATTGAATCAAATTGACAGGTGCAGGATGAGAGACAATTTTTAAATGGTGGAGCATTTGTTCTTGAAATGGGAAATCTGGTCTGACAGCCAAACCATACATGGGCGTGTCACATCTGAAAATTTGTAAAAGCTGTAGGTCAGGTCTCATGTAGAAGTGTTTGATTCCTTCGTATGCGTGTGGAACGAGAGTGTATTGAAGTGCGTTAGAGAGAGTGTGTTCAATGCAGGTTTCGAATGTGTCGTAAAGGGATAGTTTCGTATGGGTGCCGAGTGTAGTGGTGGAATGAGAGATGAAATGTTTTGCTGCATATTCACTGCTTGTCCCCTTAGGACCTAGTGTATTGACTGTAAACATCTTAGGTGAAACGATGGGCTCTTCTTTGAAATGAAAAACATCATTCTTTAAGATCATGTTTACCATCCAATCTTTATTCAAATTTTACTAGATTATAAAAAATAGTATTGGCAATTGTCAACAAAATTTATAAAAAATGTATTTTATAATGATATTAAAAATTGATCTAAAAAACTGCACATATCAAGATGTGCAGTGAAATGAGCTTACGTTTCAAAAGTATTTTTATGTTCCTGCTGTAAGGCACGTTCACGTTTATAGCTGACGAAGCTGATGATACAACCAACAAGAGTAATCAATGCACATACAAGCCCTACTGTATGATAGCCGAGATGGACATACACGGGTCCCATAAGAGCGGAACCGAGCATAACGGCAAGATTGGAAGCAAGACTGTAAAAAGCCATCACTTTCCCTCGATGGGTTTGGGAGCAGTCGCTCAGAACGGTGCTGAGAAGCGTGACGGATAAACTTTGCATCGCACCCCAAATAAATAGTGCAAAAATCAGCAATGTCCATGAGAACGGCGCATAAGGAAGTAAGGCTAGAACGAGCGTAATTCCACCTAGCACAAAGAAGAGAGAACGCGTTTTACCGAACCAGTCTGCTAATTTCCCGGTAAATACACTCATGGAAAAGCCAACTCCATAAGCCATGATCAAAAGTCCAGCCGTGGATTGTCCTCCAGCGAATAGACTTTGCAGATAAGCTCCTAAAAAAGAGTACATGCCATAAAATCCAAGCATATTACAAAATGTCACGGTCAAATAGGCAGGGACACGATCGATTTTCAAAGCCCCCCATAAAGAGCCGGCTTTCTCACTAGCTTGAGGTGCCTTCGTGTCAGCTGTTGCGACTTGTTTTCGAGATTCAAGGATGACGAGCAGCAATACAATGAGACTCAGCATAGCGAAGATCCAAAATGTCCAGCGCCAGTTCAAACTTTGACCGATAAAGGCTCCGATCGGTACACCAAGGACAAGAGAAAGAGACCAGCTTGACACAATGAGTCCCATCACTTTGCCTCGATATTCGTAAGGAACCCGGTCGCCCACAAGAGCATAGGCCGTTGGCACAAATACACCAGTGGCCAGCCCAGAAATGGCACGGCCAGCAAAAAACACCGCCAGATTCGGTGCAGCAGCACACATCACTGTTCCGATCAGGAAGAAAGAAAGCCCGATGATCAAACAGAGTTCTCTTGAATACCGGTCCCCTAAAGGAACGAGCAGCGGGGCTCCAACCAGCACAGCTAACCCATAAATACTGATGGAAAGGGCGAGAATATCAAGAGAGTGCTGAAAGGAGTTAGATAAATCAGGCAGCAGTGGTGAAATCACCAGTTCTTCCGATCCCGCCGCAAAGACGCCAAGTGTCAGCGCAATGGCAAGTGTGATGGGAAACGTTTTAGAAGCCCGGCTGTCTAAAGATTCTTTCATCAGGTGATCCCTCCATACTTGCTTTTTCATTCAATTCCGTTAAAATAAATTCTACCATTATTTAGTTTTATTTTACATTTCATATCATAAGTATCATCATAAAATACTTTTCAAATGGAACGATTTTGGGATAGGAGAGGTACGAATGAAAATCACCGATGTAGATGTGCATATTTTAAACGAATTGAGAGAAGATGCCCGCTTATCTATGAGGGAATTGTCCAAACGAGTCAATTTATCGGCGCCTGCGGTAGCAGAAAGAGTGCGGAAATTAGAAGATGCAGGGATTATCGAGGGGTATTCTGTGCAGGTCAACTATAAAAAATTAGGGCTTCTGATTGACTGCCTGCTGGAAGTCACGGTATTAAACGGGGAATATCAGCGTTTTGTGACATTTATGAATCAGCATCCACGTGCGTTCTTTGCTTATCGAGTGGCAGGACAGTCTTGCTTTTTCATTAAGCTGTCTGTCGCGTCCCTTGAAGAGATTGAAGCCTTTATTCAAGAAGTGTCTGGATTTACAAAAACCGTATCCCATATTGTCTTGTCAGAGCACGCCTTTTCTCATCCAGTACAGGAACGTGTGAAACAAATAGAAGGACCAGAAATGACAGTGATGAAATAAAAAAAGGACCCATCTCAGGTCCTTTTTACTCGTTTATCTGACTGATAGCTCATGATCGTTATGATGAGACCAATGAATGTCACGCCTGCAGCAAATAACGGAACAAGCTGTAAATGTGTGATTTCGATAGCAAGACCGCCAAGCGCTGCACCGCCGGCATTCCCATATTAAAGGCAGAATGGAGAAATATTCGTATAGTAATAATTTGAGATTAAAGGAGTTAATTCTTTTGAAGCTTTTAAAAGTAATAGATTACGCAGCATTAATGGATATGCACAGAACAAGAAGCAAAGAAAGTCACTATAATCATTTGCCTATTGACGTAGGTAACAGGGATCGTTTTTTTAGTGCTCAGCCAATTGATTTAGAATTTCACATCAACAACCATACAGCAAACTTAAAAAGTGGAATATTTTCTTTTAATTCAAGCATCAAATCTGGTGAAGATAAGAATGACAAGGTTTCTGGGGAAGTGTTTTTACGAAAAGAGTCAAAGCACAAGCCCAATGTAATCTTCGTACATGGATGGCGAATGGATTCATACGACAGAATCAAGAAGATTTATCACGATAAGATCGTTAAAAATGATGATTGGAATATGTATTACTACACGCTGCCTTATCATTTCGATAGGGAACCACAAAATTCAACATATTCTGGTGAACAGATGATTAGCGCCAATATCAGTCGAACAGTGCAATCCTCCCAGCAAGCTATTGTTGAACTTAGAGGGCTGATTAAATGGATCAAGGAAAATGAAGGTGGGGAAATAATCGTAGTTGGTATTAGTTTAGGAGGGTGGCTAACAAACTTATTAGCAACAGTCGAGAAAGACGTGAATATTGTTGTATCAGCTTTTTATGCGAATAATATTGCGCATTCCATCTGGAACACTCTTCCTGGGAAGTATATACGAAGAGATCTGGAGGAACATGGAACAAAGTATGAAGAACTCGACAAAGCTTGGGATATTATGAACCCTAGTAAAGCAAAACTTCTCGTAGACAAAGAAAATGTACTCTTAATATCAGGAAAATATGACATGTATATCGACATAAACGATGCTGATACGCTGTGGAATAGTTGGAATCAACCTAAAAGGCACGTATACCGTTGTGGGCATGCTGGAATTGTACTATCTAGAAATAAAATAGCAGCCGACACACTTCAATTTATTGAAAGTAGGCTAAAGAAATAAAATGATGTTCATCCTACCTGCATTGTTGTGGGCCATGAGTTTAGTTTTGTTTCTTACTTATCCTGAAAATGAAGAACAAGATGGGGCAGCTTTATTGGATTTTTTGGTGGCTTTGGTGGTTTAAGTGTAATTTTGTCGTATACTTGGATGGTTCATCAAAAGGCTTCGGAGAGATCCGAAGCCTTAGGAGTTTATCATACATGAAAATATGACGCCAGCTGATCGTTTGCCAATCGGTTTCCAACAAAGAAGGAACCGAATTCGCCGTAGCGTGCACTGACTTCATCAAATCGCATTTCATAAACCAGTTTTTTGAATTGAAGAACATCGTCAGAGAAAAGGGTGACGCCCCACTCATAATCATCAAAACCGACTGACCCGGTAATGATCTGTTTTACTTTCCCAGCATAGCTTCTCCCAATTAAACCGTGACTTCTCATGAGAGATTTACGCTCATCCATTGAGAGCATGTACCAGTTGTCATTGCCAGAGCGTCTTTTATCCATTGGATAGAAGCACACGTATTTAGAAGAAGGAAGCTCTGGGTATAGACGCGCGCGTACATGTGGGTTTTCGTAAGGATCCCCGCCATCGCCGCCTCCTGCTAAGTAGTTGCTGAGTTCAACAACTGACACGTACGAATAGGCTGGAATCGTAAATTCTGCTAGTCGTGACTTGTTGAATTCAAGTTCGATTTCATTCAGTTCTTCCATTGTTGGACGTAAAATCATGAGCATAATATCTGCTTTTTGGCCGACAATACTATAGATTGTTTGGCTTCCAGCCTTATCGTGCTCAGCTGTTTTCCATTTTTTCATTAGACCTGTAAACTCATGAATAATGGCTTGACGCTCATCGCTTGTGAGCATCTTCCAAGCTGTCCAGTCAATTGTTCTAAAATCATGCAGCGCATACCAGCCGTCTAGTGTTTGAGCTGCTTCATTTGTTGTATGTTGTTCGCTCATTTCCTTCACTCCTATTTACAGTTTTCCATCTGTTCCAACTATAACATAGTTTGTCCACATGAAGATGTGATCAAAACTTGAACGAAGAAAACAGCTTTTATGGAAATTGATTTAATTAGTTTGAAAAATAAGAATTTAATTTGTAAGCGCTATAATGTAAGTTGGTAGTTTGAATTTATGTAGAAGAAGAGTATGCTTAAAAGAGAACGCTTTTTTTGTAAAATCAAGGAGGGTATTGAAGTGGCAGATATTTTTTCAACAGTTCAGGAAAAGGTTGCAGGTAAAGGCGTAAAGATCGTTTTTCCTGAGGGAATGGACGAACGCATTCTAGAAGCCGTTCAAAAATTAGCAGATGGCAAAGTATTGCAGCCGATTGTTGTAGGTAAAAAACAAGAAGTTGAAGCAAAAGCAAAAGAATTAGGTCTTACACTTGACGGTGTTGACGTGTATGATCCTCATACATATGAAGGTTTTGAAGAGCTTGTACAAGCTTTCGTAGAAAGACGTAAAGGCAAAGCAACAGAAGAGCAAGCAAGAAAAGCATTACTGGATGAAAACTATTTCGGTACAATGCTCGTGTATAAAGGTCTTGCAGACGGCCTTGTAAGCGGTGCGGCACACTCAACTGCTGACACAGTGCGCCCAGCACTTCAAATCATTAAAACAAAAGAAGGCGTAAAGAAAACATCTGGCGTCTTCATCATGGCTCGCGGCGAAGAGCAATATGTGTTTGCTGATTGTGCCATCAACATTGCACCAGACAGCCAAGATTTAGCTGAAATCGCAATCGAAAGTGCGAACACAGCAAAAATGTTTGACATTGAACCACGTGTAGCGATGCTTAGCTTCTCAACAAAAGGCTCAGCAAAATCAGACGAAACAGACAAAGTATCTGAAGCGGTTCGCATTGCAAAAGAAAAAGCACCTGAGCTTGTTCTTGATGGGGAGTTCCAATTCGATGCAGCTTTCGTTCCTTCAGTGGCAGCGAAAAAAGCACCAGATTCCGTCATCAAAGGCGATGCTAGCGTATTTGTTTTCCCTAGCCTCGAAGCTGGAAACATCGGCTACAAAATTGCCCAGCGCTTAGGTAACTTTGAAGCTGTAGGTCCAATCCTGCAAGGTCTAAACCAGCCAGTAAACGATCTTTCAAGAGGCTGTAATGCCGAAGACGTTTACAACCTTGCGCTTATTACAGCAGCTCAAGCACTATAATATAATCATCCAAGAGGCTAGCTTCGTGTTAAAACGAAGCTAGCTTTTTTATGTGAATTCAATTCGTTTTCAATCATATGCCTCTCGTGCTAGGAAATGGTAAAATAACGGAGGGCTATTTGAGGAATAAGGGTGTTTGACGCCGATCTCATTAAAAGACAAGAAGAATTCAACCGGGCCATCCTAAAACGACTCGAACAATTTGAAGAACAACAAAAAAAGCGAGATGAAAATCTCATGCTCGCTTTGAAAGAATCCATTGAAACAAAAAAATGATTGCTGCAGCTCAACAAAGAAAGTGGTGGAAATTTTGGAAATAAGACATTCATGACAATAGTCCACTTATACACTCACATGTGAGTATGATAAAATCTAACGATATTCGCCAAAACTGTATAAAGTATTCTAAGAAAATCATTTTGTTTAAAATAACCTTAAATATACAAGATATCTATTTCTATAAATTAACTATTGTGTAATTATTAAGGGGGTAATGACATTGTTTTTTAAAAAATTGACAGAAGAAGAAAGAAAGTACACAGATAAAGCAGCAGGAATAGCATTTGTATTCTATCTAATTGCATTATCTATAAGTTCTTTATATTCATTTTTTAAGGAAACAGGATTTAATTTATATTTTATGATCTTGATGGTTGGTTTAATCATATTTTTCATGAGTGACTTCTTATTCAGAAAAACAAAAAACACGAAAAATGATAAAAATCATCGAAGTATAAAATAAACTTAAAAGGATCGGGGAGTATATTATGAAAAAATACGGGATTTTATTTTTAAGTTTAGTGTTCCTATGCGCAACACTATCATTATCAATTTCACCTACCAACGCACATGCACAAGTATCAAACAAAACACAAACAGATGTAGTAAAATTTGAAAAAGAATTTAACAAATTAATAGTTACACTAGAAAAAATGGTTTCTAAAGGGATTGATTTTCAAGACTTAAAAAATAATAGCAACAAAAAAATCGCATCTCTTACAACTGAAGAAAAAAAAGTATACCAAGATTACAAAGCCTATATTGAAAATCCTGAAAACCAAAAAAATAATTCATTAAACTCAAGAATCATAGATAACGGAGAAATCTCAACTTTAGCTAAAAAAGCAAGTGGTATTTACATTTCTCAAAAACAAATACAAAGAATAAACGATGTTACAAATTTTAGTGGTGGCATATTCGGAGTGGCTTCAGGCTTAATTAGAATGAAACTGGGATTAAACCCAACTGCCTTATCATTGTTAATTATAGCAGTTGCTACTCTAGGGATAAGTGGTCTTAATCTTTGCAATAAATATAAAAAAGGAGTTTATCTTAAAGGAGAATTCGTAGGATCAATATATATGCCTTTAGGAACTGTATCTTGTGTAGCAAAAAAATAAATATGAAACAACATAGAAAAGCAGGCTATCTTCTAGCCTGCTTTTCTACTTAATTATGTAATTTTTAATACCAACATACCAATGTGCCATGACTTCAAACGTCTCATTGGCTACTTCATCATCCACTGGATACTTAGAAATCTCTAAAATGGCTTTCTATTCTTCCATTTCCTTGCAGACTTCTTTTTCAATCGCTTCCGCATCGATTCCTTTTTTCCTTTAACCTGCTGCACGTGTACGATTGGTGTATAATCCAATTTCATGGCATGCTTCCAAAGGCATGTCCATTCTGTTTGATTAATATAGTTCTTACCAAAGTAATTAGTACGAACAGGCATTAACACATGAAAATGCGGATGATATGTATTTTCTTCATGATTTTTCGTAATCTCTAAAGCTCTGAAATACCGACGCACCGCAGAATTAACTTTTTTATATTTCATCAATCTATTAAAGCCTTTCATCATATCCGAAATGGTCTGCAGATCATCGCCCTCAACGTTTTTTTCTGTTAACGTGAGAAGCATCCATGCGGGCTTATATTGCCGATTGGCTTCTACAACGGTCAATTTGTTGTAATAAGCAATTTTCAATGACCTTCGCCACGCACACATAGGATGTCTGGAGCTATCATCGGTTTTACAACAGCTTTTTATTCGTTAAAGGCAGACATATCCATAAAAAAGAACAAATCATAGAACTCAACAAAACGCTGAATACATTAAAGCAGCAATCACAAAACATCATCTCACTTTATGATGCACTAAAGGGAGAGGCAGGACAAGCCATCCGAGCGTTTTATACAGAATGTCATATTCCTTTTTGCAATTCTTTCAGGTCGTCATTGAGGAATACAGCTCTGCGCTTAAAAAAACAAAGCAGGCACTTCATGCCCTTGAATCAAATCAGCACGGTTTTATTTCACAAACATTTATCGAACACGAACTTGATCAAGGTTTGAAAAAAGCGGAGCGAGCGATTTCTGACATCGAAACAGATGTAAGCCACGCGATTGGCAGGGTCAGTCATATCGTTCATTTGCCTCATGTAGACGAGTCTGCCTTTCAACAAAGCTATCAAAAAGCATGGCTTGAGACCTCCAGAACCATTGGACTGCTTCATGCCTTTGACAGAGAACAAACAAGTGCTATGAATGAAACAGCAAGTGCATTGCAAACAATGAAGCAATACATAAACACCTTAAGCACCATGTTCACCGGCCCAAAAATCGAGATCACCAGCTATCAAAAGGGATCTATTTTCAAAGACACAAAAGAAGAAAAAGGAAGCAGCACAATCAGAGGATTGAATGACAAAATAGACAACCCGAAAGACAATCCGATGATGATCATGCTGAAGAAATTGAGAGAGAAAGAACAGGCGAATGTGGATACGGTTGTTCGGGGTGACACCCATAAAAACATCAACAAGCAAATCAAAGCAAACGATCCATCGCTTATGATATTACAAAGGGAAGCGGTAAGCGGGAAATATAAGATTCATAGAGACATCAGGGTCGTAAATGGTACACTATATAACGTAAAAGGCATTGAAAAGCTAAAAGAATTCGACATCGCCGATGAAGTAGTCACAGATCCGTCGGACATTGATTTTATAGGCGGGAGATACACCGTTTACGTCAATAAACAAATCATTCGAACGTATATCGCAAACGGCGAAGTAAGAATAGAAGAAGTCGACAACATCCCAGAAAGCCGCAGCCACGGAAATGCCAAACGCATACTAGACGGTGAAAACGTCTCAACTGCCGAAAACATCATCCTAGAATACAGCGGCATCTACGACGGATACCGAGCCGTCACAGGCAAAGACCCTGAAACCAGCAAAAACATCAGCAGCACCGACCAAGCCCTATCCGCAGCCTCTATCATCCCATTTATGAAAATCATTAAAGGCGGGAAGTATGTCTTTAAGATTGATCAATGGAAGAATGTGGTGAAGAGGGTTGAGAAGACAAGAAAGGGTACGGGTGAACTGATTAAATTCAAAGGTGATGAAGCTATTATTCATTTCGAAAAGCATAGTAAAGAGATAATGGGGGCAATGGGCAAAAACAAATACAATATCAAAAATTATCTTGAAGATGCAAATCACCTCGTTCAGAAGGGCCAATATGTACCAGAACTGAATGGATATGTGAGAATTGTTGGTGGAAAGGGAAGTGCAAAATACGGATTTGTTGGGCTCGATAGAAAAACAGGAAATATCACCACATTTCATATAAAATCCGTTAAAGAACTTTCTAAAAAAGCACCAAGTTTAGGGATAAAAACAAAGAAGTAAAAAAAGGGTGATCGTATTGAAAATAAAAAAAATAAACTGGATTTCACAAGAAGCTTCAGAAGCTGAAGTGATTGTAACAGATGGTGAACTGGAAATAATGTGTTTTGCTCAACCATTAAATTACCTTGAAGAAAATGAACTATTAGAGCCTATTTATTGTTTAGATGTGTCAGACCTAGTGAAAGCTGAAATATCAGAGTATAGAATTGAAAAATTAGATGATAATTTTAGCTATAGTTTCTTAGGACAATTAATTGATAAGCGTGATGAAAAAGTGAGAGTGGGCGGACTCTTATTAGAATTGGATTACAATATACCGGGAGATATAAATGAAGGCGATTTTATAAGTTTTAATTGTCAACGACTTGATATTTATTAGTATGAAATGATGTCTTTAAACCCTTGAAAGTCTATAAACTTTTAAGGGTTATTTGAAATATAATAATAGTTGAATCGGTATACCTGCTGAAGAACGATAATGATCAGATACACTCAGGGATGGCTTGTTAAATTGATAAGAGAATAAAAAATGCAGATTCTTTAGGAGCATTAAATGAACAAAAAACAACAACTAACGAAACAAATCCAAACGATCATCAACATCCTAGAAAAAGAATATTCACAAGAAATCAATCAAGGTGTTCTCCAATTAATATACAAAAGATATAAAAATGCACAAAGGATCATTCAGAACAATGAAGATCTCCAAAAGATTGTGATCATTGGCGGGGTAAGAGCTTATTTGGATAGTTATAATGACTATCTAAACCCCTTTCTAGATGAATTACATAAAGCAGAGAGTTTACTTAAAGAAATGCTGTAATAGATAGGACGGTTGTCTGTAGTACTGGAATCAAGTCTTGTATTGGGCAGTAAAACAGAGAAAGGAATGCCTATGGAACATAAACAAAACAAAAATAAAAAAACATCCAACTGGCTATTAAGTATCAGTATTCTTATTGTTATAGGAACAGCTTTGATTAGAGGAGTTTCTTACTCAGATGCTGATTATCGCGGTTTCCCTATTGATTGGCTAGTTCTGCACGGACATCATACTTTTGAATTTCTATTGTGGGGTTTTATACTCAATGTGGTCATTTACTATTTTCTTTTAAAAATGCTCCTCCGTTTGTATAAAAGGGTGATGAAAAAATCAACTGCTAGAGGAGGCTCTTAAAATGCTCAATTTACCTCAAAACCCAAATCTTCACGTGAATAAACCAGCAAGTGACATACACATCAAAAAGGCAGAATCCCAGCTAAACATGGTGCTGCCCCATGCATATAAAGCATTGCTAAAACAGACAAATGGATGTTCCATTGAAGGCGACCTGCTTTTATACGGAACTGAGGACATAGTGGAACGCAATGCAACGTGGGAAGTCCATCATTATGCCAGCGGCTATGTAGCCATTGGTGACGATGGCGGCGGGCGAGTACTTCTCATGCGGCAGGCTGAAGAGGAGAAAAAAGTGTGGATCGTCGATGCTGGTGTGATGGATCCTCAGCATGCGGAATTGGTGGCTGAAGACTTGTTGAGCTGGGTAAATGAGGGCTGTTTCATAGAAGTTTAGTCTATTAAGGAGATGATCGATTTGCCGTGGAACACATTGATCGCTGCATGCCTCGTGGTTGGGGTTCCTGTCATTTTAATTACAGCTGTTTATTTCATCGCGAAAAGGAAGAACAAAAAAACCAAAGCATCCAGTTGAAAAGCTCTGTGACGTTCCTTGTCATAGAGCTTTTTTCTCTCTCATTCTCCCTCCATGTTATAATAAACACAGTTTATGAACGAGAGGATATGCAGGACATGAAAAATGAACCTATTGAGTTACTGACGCAGCCGACATGGCGAATCATAGATCAATCGAGCCTTGGTCTTTATGTGGACCCGAAGCAATCCTTTGCAATGGACGATACGCTTTGTGCGTCGGTTGGGAAAGGACTCTCACCAGCCACAGCACGTTCTTGGGTGCACCACAATACGATCGTTCTTGGGATTCAGGATACAAGGCTTCCATTTCTCCAAGATGGTGTAAAGCTTCTTGAGGAAGAGGGATATCGCGTCATTGTGCGCAATTCAGGCGGTCTTGCTGTTGTGCTGGATGAAGGCGTACTGAATGTGTCTTTAATCTTTGCGGAACAAAAGAAGGGCATTGATATTGACCGAGGATATGATGCGATGGTCGAATTGATCCGCCGGATGCTGGCAATGTATGAGGCGGAGATTGAAGCCTATGAAATTGTCGGCTCTTACTGTCCAGGCAGCTATGATTTAAGCATCAATGGAAAGAAATTTGCAGGCATTTCTCAGCGCAGATTACGCGGAGGGGTCGCTGTGCAAATCTATTTGTGTGCAGATGGAAGCGGGCGTGAGCGTGCCGATTTGATCCGTCGTTTTTATAACGCCGCCTTAAAGGATAAACGACAAGAAGTGAAGGCAGTGTTTCCCGATATACAGCCTGATACGATGGCATCTTTATCAGAGTTAATTGGTGAACCAATCGATTGTACGCTTCTCATGCGTCTTTTACTAGAAGAGCTTCAAAAGCTGAGTGATCAACTGACAGCATCAGGACTGAACGCAGAAGAACAGCTGGAATTTGAAAAAAACATGACGCGGATGATTGAGCGGAATGAGAAGGTGTTTTCGTAAAAAGAAAGGGAGGATTCCGGTGAAATCAAAAAACGGCAGTTACCTCTATTTACTATGGCTTCCTGTCATCATAGGAGCCGGCTACGGCATTTCGCTTTTCGTGCCGTTTCTTCAGCCTGTATTGACACTTGGCATCGCAGGGCTTTTTATTTTTATTTTTGGTGATTTTCAGGTGAGACAGGTCAGGTATATCTTTATGTTCGTGTTTTTGATCAATGTCCTTTTTAGTGTGATGCTATTTTTGGATATATAAAAAAGTGCTTCCCGCAGGTGGGGAGCACTTTTTGTTATTCTGCCATTTTTTCAAGGTTGCCGTTCCGGTCCATTTTAAAGGTTGGTGCGGCATTGTCGTCATCTTCAAACAAAACTAGTTTTCTTGCACGGTTCATGATTTTGACGAGTGTTTCATAATCTTCTTGAATCGTGAGCTGATCCTTTTCAAGCTTTTTCACTTCAGCCTCTAGCTGCGAGACTTTATGTGATAGTTCGTTATTTTCTCGTTTTAACCGGCTGTTTTCCATACGTAAGGCAGAGGATTGCTGTCCATCGCCTTCATAGCGGCGTAAGAAATCAATGATATCTTCGATGGTTAATTCCTGACGCTGCCTAAACGGATTGGCTTCTGGTTTTTTCTCGACACCGTGGGAAGCCTGTGACAATAAATGTGATAAACTAGCTAACTCTTCATTGTAGCTTTTATCGACAAACTGAAGCTGTTCAGCTGTTTCAGCTGCTGGTGCAAACGTTTCTTCCTTTGCTGGTTCCAGCTCCTCAGAAAATTCCTCCTGTATGATCGTTTCTTCTACTTGCGGCTGATAGAGTAATCGTTTTTTCGCAGGCTGGCCATTGCCGAGTGCACGCATTCGTTGCTTTCGCTGTTTTTTGGCAAGTGCCAAGGCTTTTTCATATTGATGCCTCACGACAGCATTCCATCTAAAACCGCATGCCGCTGAGGTGCGGTTCAGTTTGTCTCCTACTTCTTCAAACGCGTTCAGCTGTGTGCTGCCCTCTCTGACATGGCGTAAGACGGTTTCTGCCAGAAGGAGATCATCTTCCTCTGACCAAGCATCTTGTCTTTGTTTTGACATGTGTTTAAACCCCCATATGATTTGATGGTATTAGATTAGCCAAGTTGAAGAAGGTTTATACAAGTTTGCTAAAAGGATAGTGGAAAATACTAGCTTTTATATGAACACGTATCGGCGGTTACAATGCATCTTGCAAGTCCAGCCGCTTCGATGTACAATGTTGGGTGGTATATTATTCACTCTTGGTTGTCCAACTGTTTCATATAGAATGAAGTTTCATCATTGAAAGGAAGCGTAAGACCATGGCTAATGAGTTTCGCGTATGTGACGATTGTGATGCGACGAACCTGAAGACGTTATTGCCTCGACTCAAATCGGTTGACCCTGATGCAAAAATTGAGATTGGCTGTCAATCCTATTGTGGTCCAGGACGAAAAAAGGCTTTTGCGTTTGTGAACAATCGCCCATTATCCGCACCAACAGAAGATGAGTTAATCGAAAAGGTTCAAAAAAAAGTCAAATAAATGTCACTGAATGTGTTCAGTCGACCTAAAAAAGAGGTCCGTCCCTGTCAGGTCGGGCTTTTTACGTCCGTGTAATCTTTGAGAACACATTCACCAGCAAATTCAAGGATGTTTTCGGGAAAAGTTACCCGATATAATAGAAACACGTCTTAAAAAAGAGGGACGAAACGATGGCGTATCCAAAAGGGAAATTATCTGAAGAAAAGGTATTTAAAGATCCTGTGCACCGGTATATTCACGTACGGGACGCATTAATATGGGATTTAATAGGAACTAGAGAATTTCAGCGCCTGCGACGAATTAAACAGCTAGGAACCACTTACTTGACGTTTCATGGTGCAGAACACAGCCGATTCAATCATTCACTCGGTGTATACGAGATTGTGAGACGAATTGTCGATGATGTGTTTAAAGGTCGACCTGAATGGGATGAAGGGGAGCGTGAGCTTGTACTCAGTGCCGCCTTGCTTCATGACCTCGGTCATGGTCCATTTTCTCATTCCTTTGAAAAGGTCTTCCACTTAGATCATGAATTGTTTACAAGAGATATTATTTTAGGGAAAACGGAAGTAAATGAAGTGCTTCGCCGGGTCAGTGATGATTTCCCGAAGCATGTGGCGGAAGTCATTGCCAAAACCTATCAAAACAAACAGGTTGTCAGTTTGATCTCAAGTCAAATTGATGCCGACCGAATGGACTACTTGCAGCGTGATGCCTACTATACAGGCGTCAGCTATGGCCACTTTGATATGGAGCGTATTTTGCGAGTGATGCGTCCGAGAGAAGATCAGATTGTGATGAAGCAGAGCGGGATGCATGCCGTAGAGGATTATATTATGAGCCGCTATCAAATGTACTGGCAGGTTTATTTCCACCCAGTGACACGCAGTGCGGAAGTCATTTTAACGAAAATCCTCCATCGAGCCAAAGAGCTGCATGAAACCGGCTATATGTTTACACATGCCCCTGTTCATTTTTATTCGATTTTTGAAGGGAATGTCACCACAGAGGATTATATTAAGCTGGATGAATCCATTGTCTTATTTTATTTTCAGGCGTGGGAAGACGAAGAAGATCATGTGCTGGCTGATTTGTGCCGCCGTTTTATGAACCGCCGATTGTTCCAATATACAGAGTTTAATCCAAATGAAGAAATGACGAAATATTTCAAGCTGACCGCCTTGTTCAAGGAGGCAGGCATTGATCCTGACTATTATTTAGTGGTCGACTCTTCCTCTGACTTGCCCTATGACTTCTACAGACCGGGGGAGGAAGAAGAGAGGCTGCCTATTCACCTCTTAACGCAAAGTGGTCATATTAAAGAACTGTCGAGACAGTCAGATATTGTTGACGCCATTTCCGGTAAACGAAGAACCGATCATAAACTTTATTTCCCGATGGACTTAATTGTAGATATGTCGGAAAAAGCTGAAGAAAAGAAGGCGATCATGAAGCTGCTTGGATTGGGATAAGGAAGTACTGAAAAAGGAGATGTCGGGAATTTGTTGAAAGAGCATGCAAAGTTGATGAAGGTGTTCTCTGAATCAGGGGAAATCGTTGGACGGAAAAAGCTGCAAAAAATGATTTACATAGCAAAAAAGCTAGATTTGCCTTTTTACGAGAAATACGATTTTCATTTTTATGGCCCCTATTCAGAGGAGTTGACGCTCAGAATTGAAGAGCTGTGCAACCTTGGATTCTTGGACGAAATGAAGGAAAAAAAGGGCGGATACTATCAATATCGCTATTCGCTGACGGACAATGGGAAAGAGTTTCTCGATCAGTGTGAAGTGGACATGCCTGACCTCAAAGTGCTGACGAAGCAGATGAACGAGCAATCGTCTCGTTTCCTTGAGCTCGTCTCAACGATTTTATACTTTGATGACCTGCCTCAACATGAGGTGAAGGAAAAGGTCTTCACCATTAAAAGCAAGCAGCGCTATACGGACGAAGAATTTGAGGCTGCCCTAGCTTATATCGATCAGTTGAACGAACTGAACTAATTTGACAAGAGCCCGACTTTTTGGGCTCTTTTTGTTTTGGAAGACCCAGACCAAAGCGCTATTTTTCGATAAAATGTGTGCCGGAATATCCGAAAAATTAGTGAATATGACGTGATTCGACTTTCTTCCTGTGTATCTAATTCCCTGTTTTTGACTGAATAGAAGGAAAATATCGAATTTTCAGTGAATATATAACCTTGTGAAAAAACAAAGGAGGGATAGGGATGAAAAAGCGTTCAGTCTTTTTGTCATTTTTATTGGTAGGTAGTTTGTTACCGGGGGTAAGTTCAGCTTCAGCGCCAGTAGCGAGTGCAGGTCATGGGCATGATCATGGTCATGCGCCGTTCGAAACACATATTAGTGAGGGGTTGCCAAAGGCAAATGATTTTAAAGATTTGATGACAGCACCTCCAATTGAACGAGATGTCACAACAAAGGTATTAGATGAGTCTGGTAAGCAGGTAGGCTCCAGAACCTTTAAGGCCAATACAGGAGATTCTATTTCAACAAAAGCAAGTACAGGCAGTCAGAAAGTGACAGTCTATGCAGTTGCTGATGCGCAGTATCGCGCGAAATATAGTGATTGGCAGACGCGGATTGCCAGCATCATCGAGCAAGCGGACGTCACATTTAACCGCGACCATGATGTGGACTTTGTGGTGCAAGCAGTAGGATCTTGGACGTCTTCTGGATCAAATGCAGAGCAAATTCTATCAAACCTTCAGCGTAGCTTTGATGGCAGAGGGTACGACTTTGTCACAGGATTTACAGCAAATCCAAACTTTGATGCTGGCGGAATTGCTTATGTTTACAATCGTGCACCGAGCGGAAGTGCATTCGCTGTCAACCTTGACCAAGGAACAGCGAATACAGCAAAAGCCGCTACGCATGAATACGGTCATAACTTTGGCTTGCCGCATGACCCTCAAGGCAGCGGAATTGTCTGCTTAATGAATTATGATTATTCCTACACAGTCGATTACTTCGATGCGGCTCATAAAAGTCAAGTGAACCGTAATAAAGCGTGGTACAGATAAGATAAGAGACAAAAGGACAAACACCTTATGTGCTTGTCCTTTTTTATGCTTACAGGTCGCTCATTCGCTTTCCTGCTACGGCATAGTGTTCTTTTTTCATTTCTTCAATAATGACAGAGACTTTTTCTGCACCTGCGCCTGTTGTTTCGACAACGGCATCAGTGACTTTCTCCACAAGAGCTCTTTTCTGCTCGTCTGTTCTTCCTTCAAGCATTTGAACGGTGACAATCGGCAATGCAAAAACCTCCTTTTTCCTTTAGTGCTACGCTTCCCTTTAGTTTAAGGGACTTCTTATAGTATACTGAATGAAGTAAATCATTGTATAGAAAGAAAGAGGGATTCATGCCTTTGAACCAATTTCTTGTTTATCCATTAGAACTTATTCCATATGTCGCCATTACGCTTGTCGTTGCATTCACGATGCACGAGCTGGCGCATGCATATGTTGCGTATCGTTTTGGAGACCCGACAGCTAAAAATCAAGGGAGACTCACGCTAAATCCACTAAAGCATCTCGATATATTCGGGACGATCTTGATCTTTGTGGCTGGGTTTGGCTGGGCGAGACCTGTACCGGTAAACCGGTACCATTTTAAGAACCCGCGTTTAGCAGGGATTTGTGTGTCGATCGCTGGACCTTTAAGCAACTTGATCTTAGCGTTTTTGGGCTTTTTTGTGTATGTGCTTCTTCAGAAATTCGGTGGAGAGTGGATCATGCGCTTTGAGCCGGGGGTCGATTATTTCTTCAAGATTTTTATTAACTTGAACGTCATTTTGTTCCTATTTAATTTGTTGCCGATCCCACCTCTAGACGGGTATCGCATTATTGAGGACGTCGTCAGTCCTGGCATCCGCGCGAAGATGACGCAATTTGAGCAATATGGGATTATCATTTTCCTCATATTGGTCATTACGCCGCTAGGTCAGTTTGTTTTTGGTCCGTTGATCAGTATGAGAGATCAAATTATTTACTGGTTTAATTTAATTTTGAAACCGCTGCTTTAGGAGGTCTAACAAATGGAAGGTAAAAAGAAGAAACCGATTGGTTTTAATATCATTAAAAAAACAGATGCAACTGACGGTCATGGAGGTTTTGGGGCAGGCGCCCTCAGTCTTGATAATATCTCGCCAGTCATCATTGATGTAGAGGAAAAGGAAGCTGTCATTGATATTGGTGCCATGCATGCAAGAAGTGCAGTAGAAAAAGGGATTAAATTTTTGAAAACAAAAGAAGAGGTACCAAACGGAAAGCCGTATTGGCTCGTATGGGTGACCATTGACCGCAGAGAAGATGGACCTTATTATGCAGGGGTGACGGCCTGTGAAATGACCGTCGACCGTTCGATTCGCCGCGGATATAAGTCTCTTCCAGAGCATGTGAATTTTATGGATAAATCCATGAAGCGCAAAATTGTCGTCAATCATATGGATGACGTATCGAAAAAGGTGCTTGCTGATTTTTTGAAGAGTCATAATGAAGCATTATGGGAAGCATCCACAGATGAATTAAAAGAAGGATTGGCTGTCCCTGAGTAATTGTGAATTTTTTGTGAAGAATGGCTGAGGGCCACCAATTCCAGCCGTTTTTTGAGTAAACTGGTGTTAAAGCTAGGACATGGAGAATCCCGAGATGTGTATCTCGGGGTTTTTCATGTCTTTTTTGATTTCTTTACCGTTTCAGCCACTTTTCCCACCATTTCTTTGGCTTTTGATCCTGAACTGGGTCTTGCTCAGAGGATTTCTCCTCAGCACCATAGCAGACTCCTGTCGGCTCAGTTCCTTCTATAAAATAGGTAAATACCTTTGATTCACATCCTGGACCAGCAAGGTCGCCGGTTTTTGGATTGATATACACGCCTTTTACGCCGTCTGGCGGCTTAAAGGAGGAGGCT
Organism: Bacillus pumilus; assembly: GCF_024498355.1. Lineage (GTDB taxonomy): Bacteria > Bacillota > Bacilli > Bacillales > Bacillaceae > Bacillus > Bacillus pumilus_P. Next base: position 3,298,723 of record NZ_CP101833.1, on the reverse strand, counting down.
GGCTGCTGCGTGAGGGCTGATTCCATAAAGGAGGCCCATATTTTTTTCGCATAGGCGGTTTCTTCGACCGAGTCAATGGTGCGCCCTTTATCATAGCCGGTCCACACACCTGTGACGAGCTGGGGTGAGAAGCCGATCATCCAGCTGTCTGCTCCTGTCGTCCCCGATTTTCCGCCATATGTTCGTGTGAGTTCCTTCATAATGGTACGTCCAGTGACACTTGTATATCCATTTAGTTGATCATTGAACATCCCTGACATCATGTCGGTGGTAACAAATGCTGCTTTTTCATCTAGGGCTTGCTCTCGTTTTTGTTTCTCCTCAAAGAGCACGTTGCCTTTTGCGTCTATTACTTTCGTAATAAAGGTTGGCTTGACGCGTTTGCCGCCATTGACAAGCATAGCGTAAGCATTGGTCATTTCAATTGGTTTGACAGGAGACGTGCCTAGGGCAAGTGAGGGCACTTGATCTAGTTTCTCGTTGATACCAAATGTCTTACCTGCACGTACAAGCTGCTCCATGCCTAAAAACAGATGGGTTTTGACGGCATAAATATTATCAGACAGCGCCAGGGCTTGGAGCATCGTAATGCCGTCATTGGCGTAATAGCCGTGATAGTTACTTGGTGAATAAGCAGCACCGCTCCCTTGATCATCCAGCTCAAAAACCGTTTCCTCACTGCGCATGACAGTTGCTGGTGTAAAACCATTTTGCAAGGCAATGTAATAGAGAAGGGGTTTCATTGTTGAACCGGGCTGTCTTTTGGCCTGTGTCACCCGATTGAATGGGCTTTTCTCATAATCTCGTCCCCCAACGAGGGCAAGCACATGTCCTGTTTGGGGATGGATGGCGGTAAAGCCGACTTGGATGTCTGAATGAGAATTCATCGTTTTTTTCAGCGTCTTTTCTGCGATTTTTTGTAACTCTGGATGTAAGGTCGTTTGTATATGAAGTCCGTAGGTTTCGATCTGTTCCTCAGTTAACCCCAAGGTTTGTTTCAATTCTCTAATCACATCATCATAAAAATACGGGGCTTGCTTTGCTTGCAGCTGCTTCTGCTGCAGCGGACGATAGGACAGCTTTTCTTTTGCGGCATCAGCGGCTGCTTTTTTTGAAATCATGCCATCCTCTTGCATCTGACTTAGAATCATGGCTTTTCTTGCCTCTGCTTTCTCCTCATTCACATAAGGAGAATAGAGGGAAGGTCCCTTTGGGATACCAGCAAGCAGGGCAGATTCGGATAGGGTCAAGTCCTTCGCCTTTTTCCCGAAATAAAGGCGGGACGCCGCCTCCACACCGTACGCTCCGTGACCATAATAAATGGTGTTCAAGTATCCTTCTAAAATCTCATCTTTTGTATAGTTTTGCTCTAAGCGGATCGTGTAATAGGCTTCATTCCACTTCCGCTTCCACGTTTTATCATGATCTAAATAGAGATTTCGTGCATATTGCTGGGTGATTGTGCTGGCACCTTGCACCTTTGCCATCGCACGAATATCGGCCACCGCAGCTCCCGCCATCCGTTTTATATCAAAGCCATGATGCTCATAAAAGGTTTTATCCTCAACAGCTACAACTGCCTGTCTGATATGAGGGGACATGTCCTTTAACGGAACCCAATATCTCTTTTCTCCAAAGCTGGATTCTCCAAGTTTTGAGCCATCTGCTGCATAAATGGTCGTGGATTGGGGAACTTGAACAGAAGGGGCACCTTGCCACTTTGCAAGTAAAAGAATCGTCAAAAAGACAGTGCCTGCAAATAGAAAGGCGAGCAAGCCAATAAAAAAGCAGGCTCGAATCGTTTTCACGGTCATGCGGATTTTTTTATTACTCATGATTGTGTCCATGCAAAGCCCCCATTTTGACGGTTTTTTATCAGTATGGAACAAAGAAAACCGTTTTAAACAAGTGATTGCATGAGTGTGCCTTGAAAGGTGAAGATATCGCATGCGGTTCTTTACAATTTGATATGAATCCACTATACTTTTTTCTTGGACAATCGATATAGTCATAGCCGATAAAAGGCGCTAACAATAGATGTTTGTTTATTATTGGATGAGAGGAAGATGGACAATGAGCGAACTTTGGTATACAGAGAAGCAAACGAAGAATTTTGGCATTACATTAAAGGTGAAGAAAACCCTTCACACAGAACAAACAGACTTTCAGCATTTAGAAATGGTGGAAACAGAAGAGTTTGGCAATATGCTGTTTTTAGACGGCATGGTGATGACATCTGAGAAAGATGAGTTTGTATACCACGAAATGGTGGCACATGTTCCTCTTTTCACTCATCCAAACCCGGAAAATGTTCTTGTCGTAGGCGGAGGAGACGGCGGTGTGATTCGTGAAATCCTCAAACACCCAAGTGTGAAAAAGGCTACGCTTGTTGATATTGACGGCAAGGTGATCGAATACTCGAAGAAATTCCTTCCTTCCATTGCTGGGAAACTAGACGATCCTCGTGTGGATGTCAAAGTGGGAGACGGCTTTATGCACATTGCGGAAGCTGACAACGAGTATGACGTCATCATGGTGGACTCAACTGAGCCAGTTGGGCCAGCTGTGAACCTGTTCTCTAAAGGATTTTACGCAGGAATTTCAAAAGCACTCAAAGAAGACGGTATTTTCGTTGCACAAACGGACAACCCTTGGTTCACACCAGAGTTGATTACAAATGTACAGCGTGATGTAAAGGAAATTTTCCCGATCACAAAGCTTTACACAGCGAATATCCCAACGTATCCAAGCGGTCTTTGGACATTTACAATCGGTTCTAAGAAATATGATCCACTTGCTGTGGAAGACAGCCGCTTCTTTGATATTGAAACAAAATATTACACAAAAGAATTGCACAAAGCGGCATTCGTTCTGCCGAAATTTGTGAGCGACTTAATGAAATAAATCATGCGAAATGGAAATGCGCAAATGACGGTTTGCGCATTTTTTTAAGCGTAAAAGGAGGAATCTTGCATGAGATTCGACGAGGCTTATTCAGGAAAAGTATTTATTGGAAGTCATCCGACATGGGAAGATGCAAAAGTCATTTTATACGGTATGCCGATGGATTGGACAGTCAGTTACCGCCCAGGCTCACGTTTTGGTCCGAACCGTATTCGTGAAGTATCCATTGGTTTAGAAGAATACAGCCCTTATTTAGATCGTGAGCTGCACGAGGTGCCATTCTTTGATGCTGGTGACATTCCACTTCCTTTTGGGAACGCACAAAAAAGCTTAGATTTAATTGAAGAGTATGTCGACAGCATTTTAGAAAAAGACAAATTTCCATTAGGAATGGGCGGCGAGCATCTTGTGTCTTGGCCGGTTTTCCGTGCAATGCATAAAAAATATCCAGATTTGGCGATCATCCATATGGATGCACATACGGATCTTCGTGAGGAATATGAGGGAGAGCCGCTTTCTCATTCCACACCCATTCGTAAAGCAGCAGGACTCATTGGACCTGAAAATGTGTTCTCTTTCGGGATCCGTTCTGGGATGAAAGAAGAGTTTGAATGGGCAAAAGAAGCGGGCATGCACATGTCTAAATTTGAAGTGCTGGAGCCCTTGAAGCAAGTATTGCCAAGGCTGAAGGGACGCCCAGTTTATGTCACGATCGACATTGATGTACTAGACCCAGCACATGCACCTGGTACAGGAACGGTTGATGCTGGCGGCATTACGTCAAAAGAGCTGCTTGCATCCATTCATGCGATTGCAGGCTCTGATGTCCAAGTAGTCGGTGCAGACCTTGTCGAGGTAGCACCTGTATATGATCACTCTGACCAAACAGCGAATACAGCGAGCAAGCTTTTACGCGAAATGCTGCTTGGGTTTGTGAAATAAACATTTTAATAGAGGAGCTTGTCATCTCATGTGGACAAGCTCTTTTTTTACATTGGGAAAAAAATAAAGGAGGCAGCTCATGGTTTCTTCTATATTGATGGTGTTACTCGCTGTATGTGTGTTAGCGGCAGGCTTTTTCACATTGAAACGAGAGCTCGCATCTGAGCCGCCAGTTTTCGCTTCGAAAAAAGAGGCAAAGGAAGAGATGGTTGGTCTGTTTCAGGATCGAGGATTTTTCTATCTCACTTGCATTGCGTTATTCATGCAGGTGGTATGTAAGCAAGCACATATCGTTCCATTTGATTTTTTCCAGGCATTTTTGGCAAGTTCAGGCATACAAGCTCTTTTTTATTTAATAAATCGAAAAGACTTGGGATTAAAGGCTGGACTCGTTATATTTGGTCAATTTCATTTTTCTCTTTTGCTAAAGTGATTTTAGAAGATCAAAAACGAAGTTTAATCCTAGTGAAGAAGAGAAATGATGGTATGATAGGCGATCGTGAATATGGTATACTATTTTAGTTAAACGGGTCTTAGCAAAGGAAGTGCAAAATGACACAAAACCAAATTTCAATTCATGTAAAGTCAGTGATGAAACCAGAGACGGAACCGGCTGAAACGATCGAATTCCGGACAACTGGAACGTACCAAGAGAAGAATGACAAAACGTATCTCACTTACCATGAAGAACATGAAATGGGTCAAGTAAAAACCGTTGTGAAAATGAGTGATAAAGAAATTTTTGTCATGAGATCAGGTGCCATTCAAATGAAGCAGCGCTTTCTCATTGGAGAAACGACCGTCACACATTACACGATGCCATTCGGTACACTTCAGCTCGATGTTCACACACATGGCATTGATCTCGATGTGGACAAGGGACTGCTGCACATTACGTACGATATGCTCACAGGTGAAGATCAAAAGCATTTACATACATTATCGATTTCGTATAAGGAGGATTTACGTTCATGAATATCGCAGAACAGGTCAAAGATGCGTTAAAAGAAGAAATCATTGCGGCAGTCGTCAAAGCAGGACTTGCTGATGAAAGCCAGGTGCCTGATGTCCTTTTGGAAGAGCCAAAAGAGAAAACGCACGGTGATTACTCCACCAACATGGCGATGCAGCTTGCCCGCATTGCGAAAAAAGCACCTCGTCAAATCGCAGAAGACATTGTCAATGCGTTTGACAAAGGGAAAGCGTCTATTGAAAAACTGGATATCGCAGGTCCAGGATTCATTAACTTTTATATGAACAATCAGTATTTAACAAAGCTCATCCCATCGGTCCTTGAGGCAAAAGAGGCATACGGCGAAACGAATACAGGCGGCGGCCAGAAGGTACAAGTCGAATTCGTTTCAGCAAACCCAACAGGTGATCTTCACCTTGGACATGCCCGCGGAGCAGCTGTAGGTGATTCTCTTTGCAACATCCTTGATAAAGCAGGGTTCGACGTGAGCCGTGAATACTATATCAACGATGCAGGGAATCAAATCAATAACCTCGCTTTATCTGTAGAAGTACGTTACTTTGAGGCGCTCGGTCTTGAAAAAGAAATGCCAGAGGACGGCTATAGAGGAGAAGACATCAAAGGCATTGGTCAAAAGCTTGCTGATGAATTTGGTGACCGTTTCGTGCACGAGCCAGAAGAAGAGCGCATGAAGTTCTTCCGTGAGTACGGATTAAAATACGAATTAGAAAAATTACGTGTAGACCTGGAGAATTTCCGTGTCCCATTTGATGTATGGTATTCTGAAACATCTTTATATGAAAACGGCAAAATTGAACCAGCGCTAGAAACGCTTCGTGAAAAAGGCTATATCTTTGAAGCAGACGGCGCGACATGGCTGCGTTCAACTGATTTTGGCGATGACAAGGACCGTGTACTGATTAAAAAAGACGGCAGCTTCACGTACTTGCTTCCAGATATCGCATATCATAAGGACAAACTGGATAGAGGCTTTGATCAGCTCATTAACATTTGGGGAGCAGACCATCATGGCTATATCCCTCGAATGAAAGCGGCCATCCAAGCCCTTGGATATCCAGCGGACAAGCTTGAAGTAGAAATCATTCAGCTTGTTCACCTATACAAAAACGGTGAAAAGATGAAGATGAGTAAGCGTACAGGAAAAGCAGTCACAATGCGTGATCTGATTGAAGAAGTAGGCTTAGATGCCACTCGTTATTTCTTTGCGATGAGAAGTGCGGCGACACATATGGACTTTGACCTAGACTTAGCGATTTCTACGTCGAACGAAAACCCTGTGTATTATGCACAATATGCGCATGCGAGAATTTGCAGTATGCTGCGTCAAGGGGAAGAAAAAGGCTATGAGCCGAACCTTGAAAAAGCAGACTTCTCTCATATCCAATCGGAAAAAGAATACGATCTTTTGAAAATCATCGGCAGCTTCCCAGAAGTCGTAGCAGAAGCCGCTGAAAAACGTATTCCGCACCGTGTGACGAACTATATTTATGACCTTGCATCAGCCCTTCACAGCTTCTACAATGCAGAGAAGGTCATTGATGTAGAAAACGAAACAAAAACGATAGCACGTCTATCACTCATGAAAGCAACACAAATTACGCTAGCCAACGCATTCAAACTAATTGGCGTATCTGCACCGGAAAAGATGTAATGCATAAAAGTCCCGCTCTACTTTAGAAGCGGGGCTTTTTATATGAAAAACCCGCTATCTTCTAAAGAAAGCGGGTTTTGAAAATTAACCAAGCGTATTAATAATGTTAGAAATAGAATCAAATAATTGGCTAAGTACATCAGAGAACATTGAGCGTAACCTCCTTCCGAAAAGCATTTAGTCTGTGTGCAAAATTGGATTAACCAAGCGTATTAATAATGTTAGAAATAGAATCGAATAGCTGGCTGAGAACATCTGAAAACATGTTTTTGCCTCCTCTCTTTTCGTTGTGACATCTACTTAACGAGGGGGATGAAGGATTGGATCACTTTTTCTAAAAAAATGTTGAAATAGATCATGGAATAGGAAAAAGCACCTCGTTTTCGGGTGCTTTTTTGGCTTTATTTATGAATGAATGCGCAGCTTCACGTCTCCGTCTTTGCACGATAGCTGGGCGTTTCCGCCAATCGGTAAGGTGAATACAGGCTGTGTATGTCCTATATCTACATCATAGATCACCGGGATGTGTTTGAGCATTGGATGCTTGTCTAGGATGAACCTCAAATGTTCCTCTGTCATCTGAGATTTCTTTTGAAAGCGTCCGATGATCAGCCCTTTGATTGATCCTGCATGCTGTAAGAGGGAGGTAAGGTCTCTGGCAAACATTTCAGGAAACACCAAGTCATCATCCTCAACAAATAAGATCGTATCCTTTACTTTCGGCATATACGAGGTCCCTTGCAGTAAGTTCAGTGTACAAAGGTTTCCGCCATACAAGGTGCCTTCAGCTGTTCCTTCGTGATATATTCCCCATTTCGTCGGATGAAACTGCCTGTTCGCTTGGTCAAGATACCACGCATCATCACTCCATTTTGTAGAAGGAGTAAGATCAAATGGCTCGCCGCTCATCACGCAGGCTTGAAACATGACTGTCTGCTCCTCTTGTCCCTGCTCCATTTGAAAGCTGGAGAAATGAGGGCCTGAGTATGTCACCATATCACATTTTGTGGTAATGGCGTTGGCGATTGCTGTGATATCACTGTAGCCGCAAAGGACTTTGGGATGCTGACGGATCAAGTCGTAATCAATATAAGGCAAAAGCTCATTGCAGTTGAAACCGCCGATTGCAGTCAAAATGCCATCGACTTCATCATTTGAGAACGCCTCATGTAGATCAGATACGCGGTGTTCAATGGATGATGAGGAATGAAGATCACATTCAAACACGTGTTTTCCAAAAGAGACAGTAAACCCTAAAGTCTCTAAACGTTTTTTGGCTTGAGACATTCCTTCTTCTGATAAGATGCCAGCACTTCGGCTTGGGGCGATGACCCGAATATGGTCGCCTTTTTTTAAAGGAGATGGTGTATGCATAAACAAATCTTCCTTTCCTTCACATATTTCTCCATTATATCGGATCAAATGGCTCCAGTCTGTAAAAGCTAGAAGAAAGCAGTGGACCGTGCGTTTCATACAAGCTGTGCAAAGGGTATGGAAGAGAAAAAGACAGAAACGAATGAGGGCGGAGAATGTGAAAAAGAGGAGACTGGAATTTTTATTTTTATATTTCATGATAATCGGGGCATATGTGGTGTATTGGTGGCCGGTGCCAGCATGGAGCATCCAGCTTTACGCAGCGATTTATGTCGCCATTATTTTATTTAGTATCGTCTCGCTGATGCTAGAGAATCGGACATCACAGCACACATTGTTATGGATATATGTGCTGATCTTTTTCCCGATCATTGGCTATATGTTTTATTTATTCTCGGGGCAGCTTTACGTAAAAGGTCATTTGTTCAAATCGAAGAGAATGTATAACCGTGAAAAATTACGCAGAATATCAGAGCTTGAGAGCAAGCCGGATGAAACACGTTTAACCGAGAATCAGCGTACTTTTTTTCATTACACAGAAAAAGCGACAGGAATGCATGTGAATACAAATAGTGATATGGACATTTTAAAGAATGGAGAGGAAACCTTTCCGCGGATTTTTGAAGAGTTGAAAAAGGCAAAAACGTTCATTCATATTGAATATTACATGTTTAAATCTGATTTCCTTGGTCACCAAATGATGGACATTCTCATTGAAAAAGTGAAAGAAGGGGTAGAGGTTCGCTTTATCTATGATGCGGCGGGCAGCATTCGCTTCTCCCGAAAAGATATTAAACGATTAAAGCAGGCAGGTGTAAACATCGCTCCCTTTCTGCCTTTAAAATATGGATTCTTTAATCAAAAATTCAATTTCCGAAATCACCGGAAAATCGTGATTATTGATGGGGAAACGGGATTTGTCGGCGGGTTAAATGTCGGGAAAGAATATGTAGGGCGGGATGAAAGCATCGGCTTTTGGCGTGATACGCATGCGATGTTAAAGGGTGAAGCTGTTCAAACCCTGCACTCCGTTTTCATGCTGGACTGGGAGTATGTATCAGATGAAGTGTTAATTGATGATCCGAAGTATCATACGCCGCACCCTGTGACAGGAGAGGATGTCATTCAGGTTGTACCAACTGGACCTGATATGAAGGAAAGTATGAGTGATTTATATGATGCACTCATTTCAAATGCGAAACAATTTGTCTGGATTGCTACACCGTATTTTGTGCCAAATGAGTCGATCCGCACAGCGTTAAAAATCGCTGCCACTAGAGGGGTGGATGTGCGTGTGATGGTACCGGAAACAAATGACGGCTTTCTCACACAATACGCCACACGCTCCTATTTTGCTGAGCTTCTGAAAGAGGGCATCAAGGTGTATCATTATCAAAAAGGTTTCATGCATCAAAAGGTCATGATCGCAGATGGAGAACTTGCCTCTGTCGGTACCGCCAATGTGGATATGAGAAGCTTTCAGCTCAATTTTGAGGTCAATGTCTTTACAGCGGCGAAAAAGCCAATCGAGCAATTGATGGCCCATTATGAGGAAGATATGAAAGAATGTGAGCAAATGGGACCCGTTCATTTTTATAAAAGAGGCTTAAAAGAGCGTTTGAAGGAATCGTTTGCCCGGTTGTTTTCAGGTGTGCTGTGAGGCTTACCAATGGAAGAAATCATTTCCTCATCTAGTATTTTCATGAGGATTCCTCTATAATTGAAAATGATTATCAATTATAGAGGAAATGAGGTTCTTTTACATATGCTAAAACGCTTTTTCGCCTATTACAGGCCCTATCGAGGTCTGTTCTTTTTAGATTTCTTTTGTGCTGTCGCAGTTGGATTAATGGAACTAGGGTTTCCGCTCATCGTGAACTACTTCATTGATACATTATTGCCGTCAGGGAACTGGACGGTCATTGGCTGGACCGCACTTGCTCTTTTTGTCATTTATGCACTCAGCTCGGTGATGCAATTTATTGTGTCGTACTGGGGGCACATGCTGGGCATCAATATTGAAACAGATATGAGGAAGAAGCTATTTGATCACTTTCAGCGTCTGTCATTTAAATTCTTTGATAACAACAAAACGGGTAAGCTCATGTCACGGATGACCAACGACCTCATGTACATTGGAGAGGTGGCGCATCATGGGCCTGAAGATTTGTTTATTGCGATTATAACGATTCTTGGCGCCTTTGCTGTCATGCTGATGATTAACTGGCAGCTTGCCATTTTAACCTTCCTGATCATGCCTGTCATCATCTGGCTTGCGCTTTATTTTAATAAGAAGATGACAAAGGCCATTACACAGCTGAACAATGATATTGGAGACTTTCATGCAAGGGTTGAAAACAACATCGGCGGCATCCGTCTTGTTCAAGCCTTTGCGAATGAACATTTTGAGAAAAAACGCTTTGCTGAAAACAACAACCGTTTTCGAAAAGCGAAGCTTCTTTCTTATAAAATCATGTCGGTCAATGGATCGATTAGTTATATTTTAACTCGGCTTGTGACGCTGTTTGTCCTTCTGGCAGGTACATGGTTTGTCCTGCAAGGTCAATTGAGTGCAGGTGGATTTATCGCCTTTGTTCTGATCACAAACGTTTTATTTAGACCGATAGATAAAATCAACACGGTGATTGAAATGTATCCAAAAGGAATTGCCGGTTTTAAAAGCTATGTCGATTTACTTGAAACAGAGCCGGATGTGAAGGATACAGAAGGAGCACGTGATGTGTTCGGACTGCAAGGTGAAATTGAATATCGAAACGTGACGTTTGGCTACGATGAGCACAGTCAAGTGTTGAAGGATATCAATTTGAAGATCAAGCAAGGAGAAACCGTTGCATTTGTAGGGCCTTCAGGAGCAGGAAAATCGACCATTTGCAGTTTGCTGCCTCGTTTTTATGATGTGGATGAAGGTGAGATCACGATTGATGGAGTGAGCACAAAATCCATGACCTTGTCTTCTTTAAGACAGCAGATCGGCATTGTGCAGCAGGATGTCTTTTTATTCTCAGGCACCATTCGTGAAAACATTGCGTACGGCAATCTAGAAGCGAGTGATGCAGAGATTTGGGAGGCCGTACGACGTGCACATTTAGAGGAACTCGTTCAGCGTTTCCCAGAAGGGTTAAATACCGTCATTGGCGAACGTGGCGTCAAACTGTCAGGCGGTCAAAAGCAGCGCTTGTCGATTGCACGGATGTTCCTAAAAAATCCTTCCATTCTTATTTTAGATGAAGCGACGTCAGCACTTGATACAGAAACAGAAAAAGCGATACAGGATGCTCTGAGCGAACTGGCTGCCGGCCGGACAACACTTGTCATCGCTCACCGGCTTGCGACGATTAAACACGCAGACCGTATCATCGTCGTGACGGAGGAAGGCATCCAAGAACAAGGCCGCCACCAAGACTTAATCCAAATGGGCGGCGTATACAGCAGACTGCATGAAGCGCAGTTTGGTCATTAAGAAGGAAGTCCTTAATGAGTCCAGCTATTGAGTTGGACTCATTTTTGACGTAAGATACAAAAGGAATATTAAGGATTTTTTAATCGATATTTCATTCACCATTTAAATGGAATTTTGTTATACTTTAAGGCAATTAGATTCAAAAGGAGAGGGTTGTTTGAGTGAAACGGCAAAAACAGTCATGATGAAAAGCGTTCACTACGTGACTCTTATTGGTTTATTTATTTTGATGATTCCAGCTGGAATCAATCCAGTGTTTTTTTATATTGGTATTATTTTGTTTGGCATAAACACTGGAGTAAACGTAATAGGCAGTTCTCTAAGCAAAAAAAATATATCTGCGACGTTGACTATTTGTTTTGCTCTCATATCATTTGGATTTTTTAAGCTATTTTTTTGAAGACTCTCACTATAGCGCACTTTATATTTTACTTTGAAGGAAGCATCAGTGATAAACGATCCAGTAGCCCTTTTGAAAAAGGGCTCAGCGTGTAGACAAACCCTCGCATTCTTTGTCAGTCCTGCGTGCCAGTGCTCGTCCTTCCTAGACTTCAAAGGTTTTCTATCACGCTGAAAAGAAGACAAATGGCTAAAATAAAGATCATTTTAGCCATTTGTCAACAATCTGACTAGGCTGCTCATTTTCATGAAACCTTCTCTTTTTCAAATGGTTGAAGGAGGTCTTGTGCCTGTTTTCCTTCTACAACAATTAAGTAGTCTGATTCTAAATGAGTGAGCCTGAAGGTTTCAAGCTCTACGATGTTTTTAATGTTGCACATTGTCTTTTTAGAATACACATATAAACGATGCTGAGCCTGATGGCACTTTTCATATAGAGACATAAGCTTATGTAAATTCAATGCTTTCGCAGCGATTCGGATTGAATAGATTTGAGACATCTTCATATCCTCCTGTTAATTACTTTCTCACAATAGCTTTGTTACCCCTGTTTGCACAGGGATAAACCTTTCTCTATGATTTCCACTCGATGGTTCCTCCGCCCGTTCGCCGATTCCCTCTAATCGCAGACAGCTCTTCGACAAGGCGGAGCAGGGCTTGATCCTTTAGCTTCGCCTCAATCATAAAATCTACATCGCGCCCATAAGGCTTTAATGCTTGAAAAAGCGGTAAGACAAAGGACATATCCACTCCATCCGCATGGCTGCGTATCGCCTTTTCTGATTTAGGTGAGGACAAATGGATTTTAGGCGGAATGCCAGTGTTGGTCCAAGTGTCGAACATTCTTGGCAGGATGTCATCAAGCCCGGCATCGTCATCTTTGTTGGCCACATGATGATGGTAATCAAAAACAAACGGAATGTCGTGCTTTTCGCATACACCGAGTGTTTCTAACGACGTATATGTTTTGTCATCATTCTCAAGAGTCGTTCTCGCCTTAATATGAGCCGGGAGCTGTTTTATATTTTCATCAAAGCGGTGAAGAGCAGATGCCTTATCTCCATATGCACCGCCTACATGAATATTCATATAGCCTTCCTTTTCGAGCTTCATCGCCTCAAGCATCTGATAATGATACGACATATCGATCACGGCATTCTCTGTGATCGAAGGCTTTGGGCTTGTAAACAAGGTAAATTGATTGGGGTGAAAGCTCACTCGTAACCCGTGCCGTTTGACCAACTCGCCAATCTCAAGAAACTCCTTACGAAAGGGTGTCACAAAATCCCAGCGAACATCAGGATGAGTTGCCAGCGGAACAATCGAGCTGGAAAAACGGTAAAGCGGAATATCATGAGCAATCGCAAAATAAAGCGTTCTTAACGTATTGACGAGATTGGCCTTCGTAGTTCGCAGTAAAGCCTCTTCTCTTTCTTCCTTTGAGAGCTTGCTGTATCTTGCAAAAGTCAGCGACTTGGCAGGAGAAGCTTCCCACAGGGTGACGGCATTGGAAACATAACCAAATCGATAACGCATATGTCATCTCCTTTATAAAAAATACGAGAACATGGCGCCTACCCACTCAAGCGGCCGTGTGAAAAGTGGGCGCTGTTTAAATTTCTCTTCTGTCATGAGCTCAGACACTTCAATGTGTTCACGAATCTTTTCCTCCACGTGTGCAGTAAAGACTTCATCATCAATGGCGACATCTACTTCCTCGTTTAAAAACAAGCTCCGCTTATCAAAATTCGCCGTACTGATGATGCACCGACTGTGATCAATGAGAATCGCTTTCGAATGATAAAACCCTTTATAAAAACGATACACAAGGCAGCCAGAGGCAATCAGATCCTTCAAATAATAAAATCCAGCTTCTTTCACAAGAGGATGATCAGCCTTCATTGGGATGATGATTTCGACAGTGACGCCTCGCTTCCGCGCCTCAAGCAAGGCCTTGAGAAGAGGGGCTGATGGAATAAAATAAGGCGTACAGATGGTGATCTGCTGTCTAGCCTGCTGAATATCATAGAGAAATAAAGCTTCTAAAGAAAAGCCAGCAGTCGCACGTGTAGTGCATTGTAATGTTCCCGGTTCCAATGCAGGGAAAACCTCGTATTGCAGCTGATGTATGCCTGATGATCGGTACAAATCATTGAGGAACACATGCTGGAGGTCTGCGACAACCTGTCCTGTCATTCGCAGGTGATAGTCCTTCCAAATGCCAAATTTGCCGTTTTTCCCTACATATTCATCGCCGATATTAAACCCGCCAATATAGCCAATCTTCCCATCAATCACCGTAATCTTGCGGTGATTTCTCATGTTTAAACGATAAATCAAAAAAGGAAAACGAGGTTTATTTAAAAAATAAAATTGAATGCCGCTTTTTTTGAGCATGTCGATCGACTTTTGATCAAATGGATAGGAGCCTAATCGATCGGTGAGCAAAATGACCGAAATCCCTTGTTCCGCTTTGGCTTTTAGTGCTTGTAAGATCCTTTGCCCAATCTTGTCGTTCTTTACAATAAAGAACATCATATGAATAGAAGAAGAGGCTTGCTGAATATCAGTGAGCAGCTGATCAAAAATTGGTTCGCCATCATGATAAAAGACTGCATCGCCACTTGTCTGGTCAAAAGTCCGTTCGAAAGCATGGGTAGAAAAATATTTCTTTGCCATATAAAGGTCCAAAATCACGAGTAGTACGATTATGATGAGTACGAGTAGGATGATCAATGCGATCATGAAGGTTCCTCCTTTTTTTGCATATTTCAATAGTGTACCCAAACGCGTAAAAAATATTGACTGAATACTCATTCATTATTTATGATAGAGGTACAACATGGAAACGGAACAAAGTGGGTTGTGGGGAATGAAAGGGGGAGCAAGATGAATAGCCTTTTAATGATGAACTTGATCGCATTTGCGGCGGTGACCGCTTACGCTGTGTATTTGTTTATTTATCTCATTCGAACACGAGCGGCGTATATTCGTCTTGGTAAAAAAGAAGAGTTTCAACAGGACATGAAGAAGCGTTTAGAGCGTGTATGGGTCAATGTGTTTGGGCAAAAGAAGCTGTTAAAGGATAAGAAGAGCGGCATCATTCATGTGCTGTTTTTCTATGGATTTATTCTTGTTCAGTTCGGAGCCCTTGATTTTATTATGAAGGGACTTGTCCCAGATAGCGGGCTCCCGTTAGGTCCGCTGTACGGCGTCTTTACGTTCTTCCAAGAAGTCGTCACACTTCTGATTTTAGTGGCGGTTGTTTGGGCTTTCCATAGAAGATATGTGGAGAAGCTTGTCCGTTTAAAAAGAGGCTTTAAATCAGGTCTTGTGCTGCTGTTTATTGGCGGCTTGATGCTGACAGTATTATTAGGGAACGGCACGAACATCATCTGGCATGGACACGCCCTATCACCAACTGAGCCAATTGCTTCGGGCATTGCTTTCTTGCTTGGCGGGCTCTCGCCTCTTGCGGCAACAATTGTTTTTTATGTCGCATGGTGGATGCATCTTCTCATTTTACTGACGTTCTTAGTGTACGTTCCGCAGTCTAAGCATGCTCATCTGATTGCAGGACCAGTGAATGTATTTGTCAGCAGATTGGACCCGCCAGGCAAGCTGCAAAAAATTGATTTTGAAGATGAGACACAAGAGACCTTCGGTGTTGGGAAAATTGAAGATTTCCGTCAGTCTCAGCTGATCGATCTTTACGCCTGTGTGGAATGTGGGCGCTGTACAAATATGTGCCCGGCAACAGGGACAGGGAAGATGCTTTCTCCAATGGACTTGATTTTAAGGTTAAGGGATCATTTAACAAATAAAGGGGCTGCTATTACATCAAAGACACCGTGGGTCCCGCAGCTTGCCTTCAAGCAGACAACTGCGAATCAGCTGGCGATGCAGGCGAGAGGAGCTGGAGCGGAAGAATCAGCTGCCAGCACCATGTATCATCCATCTCTCATTGGTGAGGTCATTACAGAAGAAGAAATCTGGGCATGTACGACTTGCCGAAACTGTGAAGATCAATGCCCTGTCATGAATGAACACGTCGACAAAATTATTGATATGCGCAGATATCTTGTACTGACAGAAGGAAAAATGGATGCAGATGCACAGCGTGCCATGACAAGCATTGAGCGTCAAGGAAACCCATGGGGATTGAACCGGAAAGAAAGAGAAAATTGGCGTGAACTTAGAGAAGATGTGCATGTGCCGACAGTGAAAGAGCTGAAAAAAGCAGATCAGACCTTTGATTATTTATTCTGGGTTGGTTCAATGGGAGCATATGACAATAGAAGTCAAAAGATTGCGCTTGCCTTTGCAAAACTGCTCAATGAAGCAGGTATCTCCTTTGCCATCCTAGGCAATAAAGAGAAGAACTCAGGCGATACACCAAGAAGACTCGGGAACGAATTTTTGTTCCAAGAGCTTGCCACAAAGAACATCGAAGAATTTCAGAAAAACGGCGTGACAAAGATCGTCACGATTGATCCACACGCCTACAATTTATTTAAAAATGAATACCCAGACTTCGGGCTTGAGGCAGACGTATACCATCATACAGAATTACTGGCAGAGCTAGTGAAAGAAGGGAAAATAACACCTGTACATGAAGTGAACGAGGTGATTACCTTCCACGATTCTTGCTATTTGGGCAGATATAACGAGGTGTATGACCCGCCAAGAGACATTTTAAAAGCCATTCCTGGTGTGACGCTGAAAGAAATGGAGCGCAATCGTGAAACCGGTATGTGCTGCGGTGCAGGCGGAGGCTTAATGTGGATGGAAGAAGAGACAGGTACTCGGATTAACACAGCACGAACGGAGCAGGCCTTACAGGTGCAGCCATCCATCATCAGCTCAGGATGTCCTTATTGTTTAACCATGCTGGGAGACGGAACAAAAGCGAAAGAAGTAGAGGAGCAGGTTGGCACATTTGACGTCGCAGAACTTCTTGAAAAATCAGTGTTTGGCGAGGCTAAAACGAAGGCTTCGTAAGAGTGGCAGGCCGATGAATATGATGTTCATCGGCCTAAGCATGGCGCTGTTCATCAGCTGCCTGGACGATATGTAAGCGGTAACAAACGGGAGGGGAAATACATGAGCACGACAGTCATTGTATCTGGAGCGAGAACATCATTTGGAAAACTGGGCGGATCTTTAAGTGGTTTAACTGCCGCAGAATTAGGTGGAATGGCGATCAAGGCTGCGCTGGAAAGAGCCTCAAGTTCTCATGAGGTGGATGAGGTCATCATGGGAAGTGTTCTTCAAGGAGGACAAGGTCAGATCCCTTCTAGGCAAGCAGCTAGATATGCTGATCTTCCATGGTCGGTTCCGACGCAAACCATCAATAAAGTCTGTGCTTCTGGAATGCGCAGTGTCAGCACAGCAGATCAAATCATTCGAGCAGGTGATGCGGAGGTCATCGTAGCGGGCGGTATGGAATCCATGTCACACGCCCCTTATTTGCTAAAAAAAGCGCGATGGGGCTACAAAATGGGAGATGGAGCGGTACAAGATGCGATGATTTTAGATGGATTAACCTGTTCGTTTACAGGTGTTCATATGGGCGAGTATGGAAGCATGGCAGCGAAGGAGCTCGGCATCACGCGAGAAGAGCAGGACCTTTGGGCGCTAAGAAGCCATGAACGAGCCATTGAAGCTCAAAAAAACGGCTTTTTTAAAAATGAAATCACCCCAGTCACCGTCAAGACGAAAAAAGGGGATCAGCTGATCACAGAAGATGAATCCCCGCGGCGTGATACGTCATATGAAAGGTTATCAAAGCTCATGCCGGTTTTTGATCAGACCGGTACCATCACTGCTGGGAACGCACCAGGTGTCAATGACGGAGCAAGTGCGCTTCTTCTAATGAAAGACACATATGCTAAGCAGCATGGCGAAAAGCCAATGGCTGTCGTGCTTGGACATACACAGGTAGCAGTAGAGGCAAAGGACTTTCCAAAAACACCAGCCTTTGCGATCGAAAAAATGTTACAGAAAACAGGAATGCGTGTAGAGGATATCGATTTGTTTGAAATCAATGAGGCTTTTTCAGCAGTGGCTCTTGCTTGCGAAAAAATACTCGGGCTGGATCGGCGGAAAATGAATATCAATGGAGGAGCAGTCGCGCTCGGTCACCCGATTGGGGCAAGTGGAACACGTATCATACTGACCTTGATTCATGCACTCAGACAAAGAGGCGGCGGCATTGGCATCGCGGCGATTTGCAGTGGGGGCGGTCAAGGAGATGCCATCATGATCAAGGTGGATTAAAAGGGAGGCGTTTATTGTCATGCGTACAGAAGAGACCGTCATGGTCGTCGGGGCTGGTCAAATGGGATCAGGCATTGCCCAAGTATTTGCTCAGTCAGGTTACACAGTCCTGCTCCATGATGCACAAGAAGAGCAGATTCATAGAGCGATTTCCTCCATGACCAAACAACTGACGAAACGAGCGGAAAAAGGAAAGCTGGCACATCAGGCAGTCCGTGATATTACGCAGCGGCTTGCCATCTCAACAAATTTAAAGGACGTACAGCAGGCTCATTTGGTAGTTGAAGCGGCATCTGAACAAATGAGTGTTAAGAAGCAAATCTTTAAAACCCTCGATCAATTTGCAGAGGTGAAGACGATATTTGCGACAAATACGTCTTCCTTGTCGATCACAGAATTAGCAGCCGTTACGACAAGGCCAGAGCAGGTCATTGGCATGCATTTTATGAATCCGGTTCCTGTCATGAAACTGGTTGAGGTCATCCGTGCCCTGCAAACGAATGACGAAACGTATCAAATCGTTTTTGAAACAGCGAAGAAATTAAACAAGACCCCAATTGAAGTGGAAGACTTCCCGGGGTTTGTCTCAAATCGTATATTGATGCCGATGATCAATGAAGCGATTTATACCCTTTATGAAGGCGTGGCAGATGCAGAAAGCATTGACAGTGTCATGACACTTGGAATGAATCACCCAATGGGTCCGCTTCGTCTCGCTGATTTAATCGGACTGGATACATGTTTATTTATTATGAATACCCTTCACGAGGGTCTTGGAGATAGCAAATATCGACCTTGTCCTCTTTTGAAAAAATACGTAAGCGCAGGCTGGCTTGGCAGAAAGACAAAGAGAGGTTTTTACACATACCACGACCACTCATAGGGGGAGTCAAGATGGATGTTATGCTAACGGAAAAACAGCGTCTCTGGAGAGAACAAGTGGCATCATTTGCACGCCAGCATGTATTCCCTGAAGTAGAAGCCATGGAACAAGGCCAGTTTCCAAGCACACTTTTAGCTGAGATGGGACGGCAAGGCTTTCTAGGGCTTCCGATACCAGCTGCGTATCAAGGATTAGGGGCAGATTTTACAACATATATCATCGCGATTCATGAATTATCGAAAGTGAGTGCAACCATCGGTGTCATTGTGTCCGTTCATACATCTGTTGTGACGATGCCTATTTTGGCTTTTGGTACGACCGAGCAAAAAAAATCCTATGTTCCGCTGCTTGCGTCTGGGCAGAAGCTGGGCGCCTTTTGCCTGACTGAACCAACAGCTGGCTCAGATGCTTCTAGTATTCAGCTTAGAGCAGAGCGGATAGACGACCACTATGAGTTAAATGGAACGAAGATTTTTATCACAAGCGGCGGGGAAGCAGAACTGTATCTTGTATTTGCAGTGACAGACCCTGCCTCTGCTAAAAAAAATATATCGGCGTTCATTGTCGAAAAAGATACGCCGGGGTTTACGATCGGAAAAGATGAGAAGAAAATGGGGCTGCACGGGTCAAAAACAGTGACGCTTCATTTTGATGGCGTGCGAATTCCGAAGGAGCAGCTGCTCGGTGCAGAAGGTGAGGGCTTCCGATTGGCCATGTCTAGCTTAAATGCGGGGAGAATCGGTATCGCGGCCCAAAGCCTTGGTATTGCAGAAGCCGCATTAACGGAGGCAGTGACTTATTTAAAGCAGCATCCAGCCGGTCTTGAAACGACCATTCGGCTAGGCGATTTGGCGGCCAAGCTTGAAGCGGCCAAGCTGCTCGTCTATCAAGCAGCTTCTTATAAAGAGGCAAACCGCCCGGTCACAAAGGAAGCGTCGATGGCGAAGTTATTTGCTTCAAAAACGGCGGTTGAGATCAGTACAGAAGCGATCCATTTGCTAGGCATGGACGGTTATACCAATCGATATCACACAGAACGCTATTTTCGTGATGCGAAAATTTGTGAAATCTATGAAGGAACAAGTGAAATTCAAAGGCTGGTCATTTGTAAACAGCTAATATGAAATGAGGTGGCTCATGATGCAGTTCCAATTAAGTGACGAACATGAAATGATACAAAAAATGGTGAGAGATTTTGCGAGAAATGAAGTGGAGCCAACAGCAGCAGAGCGAGATGAGACAGAAACCTATGATCCAGCTATTTTTCGCCAAATGGCGGAGCTCGGTTTAACGGGTATCCCATGGCCAGAAGAGGTAGGCGGGATCGGGAGTGACTATTTAGCCTACGTCATTGCAGTTGAGGAGCTTTCAAGAGTGTGCGCCTCTACAGGCGTTACCCTGTCTGCCCATACATCTCTCGCCTCATGGCCTATCTTTACTTTCGGAACAGCTGAACAAAAGGAGACCTATTTAAAGCCGCTTGCAGAGGGACAGAAGATAGGAGCATACGCTCTCACTGAAAACGGATCCGGTTCTGATGCCAGCGGAATGAAGACAACAGCAGTGAAAGTGGGTAGTGGATATGTTCTGAACGGTGCGAAAATCTTTATAACAAATGGAGGCATTGCGGATTATTATATTGTGTTTGCCGTGACAGACCAAGAAGCTGCATCTCGAAATACAACCGCCTTTATTGTAGAAAAAGAGACACCTGGCTTCTCGATAGGTAAAAAAGAAAGCAAGCTGGGCATACGCTCATCGCCAACAACTGAGATCATCTTTGAAGATTGTCGCATTCATGAAAGGAACCGGCTCGGCAAAGAAGGAGAAGGGTTTAAAATAGCCATGATGACGCTCGATGGCGGCAGAAACGGCATTGCTGCACAGGCTGTTGGGATCGCCCAAGGCGCTCTTGATGCGGCGGTCAATTATGCAAAGGAGCGCAAACAATTTGGAAAACCAATCATTCAGCAGCAAGGGATCGCTTTTAAGCTAGCCGATATGGCGACAGCGATCGAGGCGTCGAGACTGCTCACGTACCAGGCAGCATGGCTTGAAACGAAAGGGCTTCCGTATGGAAAGGAATCAGCCATGTCCAAGCTCTTTGCGGGTGATACAGCCATGAAGGTGACGACAGAAGCGGTTCAAATCTTCGGCGGATACGGCTATACAAAGGATTACCCAGTCGAACGATACATGCGTGATGCGAAAATCACTCAAATTTACGAAGGAACACAGGAAATCCAGCGGCTGGTCATTTCGCGGAAACTGCTAGATATGTAGAAAAAAGCAAAGACCACCTGAACGTGAGGTGGTCTGTTTTGGTGCGGTTCAATCAGCTTTAAAATTTTAAATCAGTAGCAAAATCTAAAGGTTTTTTAGTGGTGGAAAAAGGATTTTGTCAGCAGTATAACAGCTTTAACTTAATAGTGAACTGTCACCTATGATGTAGAGAGTATTGATACATATGAACTGGCAACAAACTTACTAAAGTATTAGACGATAATAAAGAAATAGGTAAATATGCATTAAAGGTAATAGTTAATTTCTCCTTAATTTAAGATAATTTCCAGTATAGATCCATCTTATCATGGGATTATGTTAAAATTGAAGAAATATGAATATGGGAGGTTATTATGAACGCTGCTACCACCTTAGGAATCGTAACCATGGTTATATGGATTCTGGTATCCGTAGAACTTTCGAAGACTTCAAAAAAAGACAATGATCAAAAAGAAAACAGTAATAGAAAATTAATTGTATTAATGTTTGCGGGAATTGTATTGACCATAGCTGTAGTAATCTCATTATTTCAGAAACTTTAGATTAAGATAGAGTATAAAAGTGTATAGCTATAAAGTTTTCATCAATTAATTTTTAAGCAGATTATATATTTTAAGTAAAACTGAGGCAATCATCTCTTAGACATCACATAATTAAAGCAAATCTCAATGCTTGAGATATATATAAAATTAATCATTAGTAAATAAATGATGAATATTATTCAAACTACATAAATGAAGAAAAGATTTTATTTGTCCGAATATCTTGATTTAAAGAAATTGCAGAGATGACCAGTGAGATGTTTAATACAAAACAGTCAAAAATAATACGAATAACACCTTCGAAAATAAAGCCTTTAATTAAGTACATTTATTCTATTATCAACCGAAGTCGAGACAGCTCAATATGAGTGTTTCGATTTTTTTGAAATCGAGAAATTGGTTTATTTTAAGTAGTTGATTCCACCCATTTAAGTCTTTTTTATCATCGGTATACAGGGGCTTATATTGGGTTTTGAAGAATAGTAAGTTTATTGAATTTTCTAATACATTACAATTTTTCAAAGGATGTCATAGGAACTGCGATGTATAAAGATACTGACATGTTCGATCAGGTTATTAGCATTTTAATAAATGATAAGGTTCTTGTCTTTATAAGATTCAAGTGTATGATGTACTGCCAATTCAATTCATCAATTCTCTTGAATTCAAAATAAGTTTACAGAGAATAGAATGAGAGAAAGCTATTCATTGAATTTAGCTCTGCCTTTAGTAAAGATGTAATAACTTCAAGGATAAAGGTAGCTTATCATACCTATAAATATAAATGCCATCATCTTTTAAGTCATGATAAAAAAGTTACCTACCTCTAAGACAGGTCAATAAAAATATGAAACGAATTGATTTTTTGATAGTGTTTATTAGAAATTTTGACTAGCTTTTAGAGAATCAGAGCATTTTATGCCATTACATAAGTGCCCTGTAAAAATGGAAAATGAACTTAATCCCTGATAATAGTTGGTTATAAATACCTCTATTTAAATTAATATTACATATTTTACAAAAAATGTTGAAATGTAATTTAATTCTTGTTAGACTAAAAGAGTGGTAAATAATAGAAGGAGGTCATATTATGACAAAAGCAACAGATTCTAAGTTTTATGCTTTATTATCGCTGTTACTTCTTGCGGTAACATTAGTAGCTTTAGTGATTGGTAATGGTTCTTTAATTGCAGCAAATCTTGGTGTTAGTTCTGGAACCGCGTTTGCAATGGTTAATTTCTTAGATACTTGGTCCTCAGTAGCAACTGTCATTACTGTCGTTGGCATGTTCACTGGTGTAGGAACAATTAGTGCGGGTGTAGCTGCTACTATTTTGGCTATCCTTAAGAAAAAAGGAAAAGCTAAAGCTGCTGCTTTTTAATCTTGAAAAAAATCATCTCAATCTTTATTGAGATGATTTTTTTTCCAAAAGTGTATTGATATCAGGTGAAACGGCGTTCAATAGACAGTGACTTAAAAACTAATTTAACGTTTTATGCCCATTGTGGCTTGTAATAAAACATTAATTAGGAGGTAAATTTATGATAAAAGCAAAAAATCTTGGCTTATTCTCACTATTGTTATTTGTAGTTACAATGGCATCTTTAGTAGTTGGAAGAAATGGTTCTTTGATAGCAGCGAATCTTGGTGTTAGTACTGGGGCTGCTGCAATTTTGGCTGTACTTAAAAAACAAGGAAAAGCCAAGGCTGCTGCTTTTTAAAATGACTTATGCATAAATTAAATAAGCTATTTAAAATATATGATCAAAGTATAATGGGGTATCTCAATTATATTGGGTTGATTCTTTTTTCTTTCATTGTTATGGTAGCGGTGATTTTCTATCGCGATGGGATTCCCAGCACTTACCTAAACAGCTTTATTTTTATTTCAATATACATTGTAGCTACAGCTAATATTAATCGTTGTGTATTACCGTATAGAAGACAGCAGCCAGGCTTGGTCTTTATCTCTAAACAATTGTTGTTGAAACATTTATTCTTTACGATTAAAAAAGGGTATGCAGTTCAATTACTTCTTACTTGTTTCATCGCTCTAACCTTTTTGTTAGTAGAAAATCAATATTTCATTATGATATTAGCTCTTGTGGTCGTAATGCTTTCGTTTGCATCTCAATTGTTGTCTGGTCTATTCAATATCATAAACAGAATATTCCTTTTGTTGCAATTTTGGTATATGATAACGTCCATTTTTGAAGCAGTTATGATACTGCAAATAGTACAGTCCCTTCTTATTTACATTTACATAAGTAATTCGCATAGGATACCTTTGACAACTGGACTTTCCTTTCTAAAAAGTGCTAAAAGGAAATATAGGTCTGGAAATATTCTGTATCTATTTTTGTCTTATACCACTAGTAATAAAATATTAATGGTCTTAATAGGCGCCTTAGTATCAGTGCTTACTTATTTCGCCCAATCCTTTTTAACGAAAGTAGAAAACCTGCCTGCGCTCATTCTAGTCTATATAAATTTTATAACGATATTAGAAATCTTAATAGGTTCGAAAAAGGAAGAGATCGTTCTTGATAAGGCAAGAGTCGAGACATTACAATCCTCTTTGATCGTAAGTCCGTACGAAAGGTTTAAATCCAGTACGATTTATTTACTATGTCTTGTGCTGATTTTTGTAAGCGTGTGTGGAATAGTCGGAGTGATGATAAACACGTCCGATATCTCAATCATTCTTAAAAATACGTTATCGCTTCCTTTAATCATCTTTATTGGGGTCGTATATTTCAGAAAAACAGAACTATTAATCAGCGATTATGAACATAAGTTGCTGAAGCTATCCTTGCCTATTTTGTTACTCATATGCATTACAATTTTCACTATTACTTCATGAAAAGAGGAGGAAAATGATACATAAAAGATTGAAATATTTTCTGTGGTACTATTCTATCTACTGTATCTTACTGATAGGTACAGGGATTTATCTTGGGAACATAGTCAACAAAGATTTATTTGAAGCAGCACCGCCAACTTCGGGCCAGGATTTTATGTCTGTAGTTCTGACGCATAACTTAACAAACTTTGCAATGTATTTACTGGGATTCTTATTGTCACCGTTATTTCAAATAATGGATTTTGGAGGTTCGTCCTTCGTCATTACAATGGGTTTTAGAACGCTAGGAGCACAAGAAGCTTTGGATAAACTAATTCCTCATGGGTTATTAGAATTTCCAAATATGTTGCTGTATCAAGGCATAAGCCAGTATGTGCTTTTTACATTAATTTATACGAAATCAATTAAAGCTGCTTTAGGTGTCATGAAAAAAATGATTCCTTATTATCTGCTATCGTTAACGATCCTAATAATAGCTGCTTTTATTGAAGGGTATGATTCCTTATTATTTTCTATCTTTATCAATAATAGCTGGTTTTATTGAAGACTCTATATTACAGAGAAGGGGATTCAAATGGGATTAGAATTTGTAGAATGTACGAAGAATTTCAAGAACACTATGATACTAGATAAAGTGAATTTTTCAATTCCATCAGGTCTCTTTCATTTAGTAGGGCGAAATGGTGCGGGTAAAAGCACTCTCCTTAAAATGATAGCTGGTTTAGATAAGAGATACTCTGGAGGTATTGAGACAAACAATAAATCGACTCTTTATTTAAATGTGGATCCTATTGGTATTCATCCATTTACAATTAGAGAGAATCTAGAGATTCTGTGGAATACGTTTAAGATTACACCCACCGAAGAACAAATGTGCAATGTGAATGATTTTTTTGATGGTAAACTAGATGATTCGTATAGCAGAGCATCCACGGGTATGAAAGCGAAGGTAGGGTTATCTTTAGTATTCGTAAAAGATTGGGAAACCATACTAATTGATGAAACCATGTCATCTCTAGATTCAGAAAGTATAGATATGCTATCTGAAAGGTTAGTGAATCTTTCTATTAAAAATATAGCAACCATCATATATGTTTCCCATAGCATGGTAAATAAACGCTTAAACGATCATTCAAGCATTATGAGTATAGGGGATGGGAGGCTATTATGGAACAACGTCCAAGAATAACATCACTGATATCGTTGGTCATTTTTATTCTTGCCAATTATTATTTTGTCACTTTTGCTATTGAATTGAATGGCTACATTTCAAAACTAGGTGATTTGCGAGCTTTGTTAGAGGATATTTCCTATGATACGATGCTGAATCTAATTGTTGTCATTACCACAACCCTAACCACAATCAGTCTCTTAGTACAGTATCTAATCGGTAAATTCTTATTAATGATCTTTGCTCCTGAGGTTAAGAGTCATTTGTTTTATGCTCTGATTCCTAAGATTCTCATTATGTTTGTTAATGTGATATGTATGGGGATTTTGCAAGTACATAGCTTATGGATGTACATCTTCACAGCCCTTATAGGATCGATTCTCATTTTGATCTTTTTTCAGTACAAAAAAGCGAACTGGAAAGCATCGATTCTCTTTGCAGCACCATTTATTATTGATGCTTTAATTTCCTTAGGAAAAGAAATAGTCACTGTAATGTAAAGAAAGATAAGTAAAGCATGAATTTTCAAGTAAAAAAATAAGATGTATAGTTGGTTTTCAAGATACGTAAAGCTTGCGTAAGAGGCAACGGTATTCGCTCAAAAAACGAAGACAAGGTTATCAAAGAAAAAGGTTTTATACAAGTTTTTTCATTATGGGTACACGTAGACTTAAATCTGTTTACGTGTACCTTTTTATAAGCTTTATAAAAAATGGACAATTACATCGTTCGATCGATAGCTGATCATGTCCTATTGTTTTGTACAGTCAATGTCTTCATTCATTAATACCGCCTCCGACTATTTCGGTTTTTTTCATTTGAAATAAATAAAACGGATGCATACTAAAAGCATGCCGGACACAAGAACCAGTCCAATTTAACGCAGATGATGAACCTCTAGGTGCTCCCCGTGAGAAAAAATCAAAATTTAACATCGATAAAGGTGGCATAAACTCCCCTAATTTGTTTATAATGAGAGGTATGGTTTGTCGTAAGAATAAGGTATAAATACTTATTATTTCACTGATAAATGGATACATACATGTAATAGAAAGGGAGTGTCTGACCTTGAGTTTGAAAGAATACTCACAGGAACAGCTCAAACAAATGTCTTTAGTTGAACTTGCTTATGAAATTTTCAGAGACAGCAAAACACCGATCACGTTTTCCGAGTTAATAGATGAAATGATCCGTTTGCAAGGGATACAAAAATCTGATCTAGATGATCGACTTGCCCAATTTTATACAGACTTAAATATAGATGGCCGCTTTATTTCGTTAGGTGATCAGAGATGGGGACTTCGCAGCTGGTATCCAGTTGATCAAATCGAAGAAGAAGTTCAGCCAGCTGTGAAAACAAAAGCGAAAAAGAAAAAAACAAAAGCAGCTGTCGTTGAAGAAGACTTCGATGAGATTGAAGAGGAAGAAGAAATCGAAGAGCTTGAAGAAGATCTTGATCTTGTTGAAGCCGACGATGATCTCGACTTAGATGAAGAAGAAGTTGATGAAGATCTAGAAGACTTCGACGAAGATGATGACGAAGATGATGACGGCTTAACGGAGATTGATGAAGACGATTTAGACGAGGAAGAGGAAGGGAAATAACCCTCTCAAACCGGTCCTTAAAACAGGACAAAACCGTCTTGACTTTCGAGAGCGAACTATGTAGTATGTATTTTGGGCTCTCTAAAAAGAGTACGTAAAGATACGTTCATTTACGCTCCCTTTCATTTATTTGAAAGGGAGCTTTCTTATTTTTCAAGAGATTTAGGGATACACTCTAAAAAGGATGAAGCTGTGCATGTCTAGTCATGCAAGGGTAAAAAAGAGAGGAGCATACGAAATGACAAAGTATATTTTTGTAACAGGAGGAGTTGTTTCCTCACTTGGAAAAGGGATCACGGCTGCATCGTTAGGCCGCCTTCTAAAAAACAGAGGGATGGATGTCACCATTCAAAAATTCGATCCATATATAAATGTAGACCCTGGGACAATGAGTCCATACCAGCACGGTGAAGTATTTGTTACAGATGACGGTGCTGAAACAGACCTTGACTTAGGTCACTACGAGCGTTTCATTGATATTAACTTAAATAAGTACAGCAACGTAACAACGGGTAAAATCTACTCTACTGTCTTGAAAAAAGAGCGCCGCGGCGACTATTTAGGCGGTACAGTACAGGTCATTCCCCACATTACAAATGAAATCAAAGACCGTGTATACCGTGCAGGAAAAGAAACTGGTGCGGATGTTGTCATTACAGAAATCGGCGGAACAGTTGGAGATATCGAATCCCTCCCATTCCTTGAAGCGATTCGTCAAATGAAGAGTGACATCGGACGTGAAAATGTCATGTACATTCATTGTACCCTTGTTCCTTACATCCGTGCAGCAGGCGAATTGAAAACAAAACCAACACAGCATAGTGTGAAAGAACTTCGCAGCCTTGGCATTCAGCCAAACGTCATTGTTGTCAGAACAGAAATGCCAATGACACAAGACATGAAGGACAAAATTGCTCTATTCTGTGATATTGATACAAAAGCTGTCATCGAATGCCAGGATGCAGACACCCTTTACTCCATTCCGCTTGATTTACAAAAACAAGGATTAGACAAGCTTGTATGTGAGCACATGAAGCTTGAATGCCAAGATGCGGACATGACTGAGTGGACGGCTCTTGTCGACAAAGTGCAAAACCTTTCAAAACAAGTAACGATTGGACTTGTAGGGAAATATGTTGAGCTGCAAGATGCATACATTTCTGTTGTTGAATCACTTCGTCATGCTGGCTATGCATTTGATGCTGATGTTCAAATCAAATGGATCAATGCAGAGGAAGTCACAGCAGGGAATATAGCTGATCTCGCTCAAGATGTAGACGGTATGATCGTTCCTGGAGGCTTCGGAGACCGCGGAGTGGAAGGGAAAATCATTGCAACACAATATGCCCGCGAAAACAAAGTACCATTCTTCGGAATTTGCCTAGGAATGCAAGTCGCGTCTATCGAATATGCGAGAAACGTACTAGGCCTTGAGGGAGCTCATTCAGCGGAAATTGATCCAGAAACAGCATTCCCAATCATCGACCTTCTTCCGGAACAGAAGGATGTAGATGATCTAGGCGGAACACTTCGTCTAGGGCTGTACCCTTGTAAATTAAATGAAGACTCGAAAGCATATGCTGCATACAATGACGAAGTGGTCTACGAACGCCACCGTCATCGTTATGAGTTTAATAACGAATACAGACAGCAAATGGAAGCAGCAGGATTTGTATTCTCTGGTACAAGCCCAGACGGACGCCTTGTTGAAATTATTGAGCTGAAGGATCACCCTTGGTTCCTTGCTTCTCAGTTCCATCCAGAATTCATTTCAAGACCAACAAGACCACAGCCGTTATTTAGAGATTTCGTTGGTGCTTCACTGCAAGCATCTGAATCAAAATAAAACAAAAAACTGCCGAGAATATCATCTTCTCGGCAGTTTTTTTATTCATATTCCTCAACGATTTCTTTCACAGTAAACGATAGAGCATGGTAGACATATAAGCAGGTCATTAAAGCAGGATAGCCGAACCTTGTTCCATCCTCGGCAGGCACAAGTGGTTTCTTGAGCTGGAAATCAATGTGGACATCGCAATGCTCTTCAATTATTGACGGCTCCTTTTGTGCTGGCCCAACTCCAACAATGGGCGTACCTTGCATGTGCAGTTCTTTTACAAGGGATTGAATCTCCTGATCTTCTGGATCTGAATAAAAAAGAAGAACCCTGTCACTTGGATGAAGTAAGCTGCGCTCCTTTTGATCCAGTGGCAGTACTTTTGCACCGGGAAATGGCTCCTTGCTTTCGGATGCCTCTAGGGCTACAGCAGCCAGCTCATTTCTTCCATGGAAATAAACAGCATGTCCACTGACGACGGCTTGAGCAAGAAGGCGTGCACCGTCCTCAATCGCTTCTGCCTGCTTTTCTCCAATACGTGAAAAAATACCTGATAACTGGGTGGTGAAAATTTTTAACAAGACTCATTTCCTCCTTCGGTCAGATCATTTTATAATAGAATATAAAGAGAATATTAGGAAAAATGCTCAGAAAATGTCGTAAAGTAAACTATTATAAATAAAGGAAATGTGAAAATCAAACAGAATTATTTAACAACTGCTCTTTTTATGGCGAAAAATGAAAGCAATGGGGTGTAACAGATGAATGAGAAAATTTTAATTGTCGATGATCAGTACGGTATTAGAATATTACTGAATGAAGTGTTTCATAAAGAAGGCTATCAAACCTTCCAAGCAGCTAATGGTCTACAAGCGTTAGATATTGTGAAAAACCATAGACCGAACCTTGTTCTGCTTGATATGAAGATTCCTGGAATGGATGGGATTGAGATTTTAAAACGGATGAAATTAATTGATGAAGACATCCGCGTGATCATTATGACAGCTTATGGTGAATTAGATATGATTCAAGAATCCAAAGAACTCGGTGCATTGACGCACTTCGCTAAACCATTTGATATTGATGAAATCCGAGATGCAGTCAAAGAATACCTGCCTCTTGAAACAAATGGCTAGCTGGAAATGATTGAATCGATTCATTCTGTTGCCGATTTGTCGAATAATTGGTATTCTAGATAAGAAGAAGAAAGCGATCTGACTTTGAAAGTTTACATATGGCGAGAAATTCTGGTCATGCTAGGGTGGAGAGCTTTTTTTAGTAAGCAAATTAGCTACATAGGGAGGATTTTTCATCATGCCTTTAGTTTCAATGACAGAAATGTTGAAAGACGCAAAGGAAAAAGGTTACGCTGTTGGACAGTTTAACTTAAATAACTTAGAATTCACGCAAGCGATTTTACAAGCTGCTGAAGAAGAGAAATCTCCAGTTATTTTAGGAGTATCTGAAGGAGCAGGACGCTACATGGGCGGCTTCAAAACAGTTGTCGCAATGGTTAAAGCGTTAATCGAAGAATATAATGTAACAGTTCCTGTTGCGATTCATTTAGATCACGGTTCAAGCTTTGAATCTTGTGCAAAAGCGATTCATGCAGGATTTACTTCTGTTATGATCGATGCTTCTCACCACCCATTCGATGAGAACGTAGCAACAACTGCGAAAGTAGTTGAGCTTGCACATTTCCACGGTGTATCTGTAGAAGCTGAGCTTGGAACTGTTGGTGGACAAGAAGACGACGTCATCGCTGAGGGCGTTATTTATGCTGATCCAAAAGAATGCCAAGAGCTTGTAGAACGTACTGGTATCGACTGCCTTGCACCTGCACTAGGTTCAGTTCATGGTCCATACAAAGGTGAACCAAACCTTGGTTTCGCTGAAATGGAAGAAATTGGTAAAATGACAGGTCTTCCACTTGTTCTTCACGGCGGAACAGGTATCCCAACTGCTGACATCAAGCGTTCAATTTCACTTGGTACAGCAAAAATCAATGTAAACACTGAAAACCAAATTGCTTCTGCGAAAGCAGTTCGCGAAACACTTGCTGCAAAAACAGAAGAGTATGATCCACGTAAATATCTTGGACCAGCTCGTGACGCAATTAAAGCAACTGTTATCGGCAAAATGCGCGAATTTGGTTCTTCTAACCAAGCATAATTTGATGAGAACCGAAAGCCGCCTGAGTCACAGGCGGTTTTCTCCATATCTTGAGAAAGCGCAATCAAAATTTACATTTCAGACAATTTTTTGATAGGAGAGTGGCACAGTTATGTTATTTTTCGTAGATACAGCGAATATTGCAGACATCAAAGAGGCGCACGAGCTTGGCATTTTAGCAGGCGTCACAACAAACCCTAGTTTAGTAGCGAAAGAAAAGGACGTATCATTCCACGATCGCCTTCGTGAAATCACTGACGTCGTGTCAGGTTCTGTCAGTGCGGAAGTCATTTCCTTAAAAGCAGAGGAAATGATTGAAGAAGGAAAAGAGCTTGCTGCCATTGCACCAAATATCACTGTCAAAGTTCCAATGACAACGGACGGCCTGAAAGCTGTCAAAGCGTTAACAGACCTTGGTATTAAAACAAACGTCACTTTGATTTTTAATTCAAATCAGGCTCTGCTTGCAGCTAGAGCTGGTGCGACGTATGTTTCTCCATTCCTCGGTCGTTTAGATGACATCGGCCACAATGGTCTTGATCTCATTAGCGAAGTGAAAACCATTTTTGATGTTCATGGATTAGATACACAAATCATTGCTGCATCCATTCGTCACCCGCAGCATGTGACAGAAGCTGCCATTAGAGGTGCTCATATCGGCACAATGCCGCTGAAAGTCATCAAGCAGCTGACAAAACACCCATTAACGGATGCAGGCATTGAGCAATTTTTAGCAGACTGGAATAAATAAGTGATTGTGGCAGGCGGGAGCGTATTCCGTTTGCCGCAGTTTTCTTTAAAAACGCTAAGAAATGTTTTGTGCAAAGAAGAGAACATCACAGCCTCGCAAAGCTTCGATTATTTTTCTTCCGACAAATTTCGTTTAACCTGTATTCTTTCTCTTGATATTGGCTAAATTTTGGACAAGACCTTTTAAAGCGCGACATCCACAAACAGTATAACTCCAACAGTGATCTTCTTTAAGAAGGGAGACAAATATGGAAAAGTTAAACATTGCCGGCGGTGACCCCTTACGCGGGACCGTACATATTAGTGGTGCGAAAAATAGTGCTGTGGCACTGATTCCTGCCACGATTCTCGCAGATTCTCCAGTAACCATTGAGGGCCTACCGCATATTTCAGATATAGACACATTACGAGATCTGTTAGAAGAAATTGGCGGGAAGGTAACATTTGAAAAAGGTGAAATGGTTGTCAATCCTAAAGCAATGATCAGCATGCCGCTTCCTAATGGGAAAGTGAAGAAACTGCGTGCGTCCTATTATTTAATGGGAGCCATGCTAGGCAGGTTCAAGCAGGCTGTCATCGGTTTGCCAGGAGGATGTCACTTAGGACCTAGACCGATCGATCAGCATATCAAAGGCTTTGAAGCACTTGGAGCCGAGGTGACAAACGAGCAGGGTGCAATTTATTTGCGTGCTGAAAAATTAGTCGGGGCCCGTATTTATCTTGATGTTGTCAGTGTGGGTGCGACCATCAATATCATGCTGGCAGCTGTACTGGCTGAAGGAAAAACGGTGATTGAAAATGCCGCAAAAGAGCCCGAAATTATTGATGTAGCGACACTGCTTGCAAGCATGGGAGCCAAAATCAAAGGTGCGGGTACTGATGTGATTCGAATCGAAGGTGTAGAATCTCTTCATGGCTGTAAGCATTCCATCATCCCTGACCGCATAGAAGCAGGTACGTTTTTAATTGCTGGTGCAGCGATGGGAGATGAAGTTGTACTTGATAATGTGATCCCAACTCATTTAGAATCAATTACGGCGAAACTTAGAGAAATGGGGTTCACCATTGAAACGAGCAACGATCAGATGCTGATCGTTGGCAGAAACGAAGGACTCAAGCCTGTCGATATCAAAACCCTTGTGTATCCGGGCTTTCCGACTGATCTTCAGCAGCCGATGACGGCCTTGTTAACAAAAGCGAAAGGCACGAGTGTGGTCACAGATACGATCTACTCTGCCCGCTTTAAGCACATTGACGAATTGCGTCGAATGGGTGCAAACATGAAGGTGGAAGGAAGATCTGCTATTATTACCGGACAAACGCAGCTTCAAGGAGCAAAGGTAAAAGCAAGTGATCTGCGTGCAGGTGCCTGTCTCGTTGTCGCAGGGTTAATGGCAGACGGTGTGACCGAAATCACAGGGCTTGAACATATAGACAGAGGATATAGTTTGCTTGAGGAGAAGCTTGAAGGCTTGGGTGCAACCATCTGGCGTGAAAAGCTGAATGACCAAGAAATAGAAGAACTTCAAAATTCATAAGGCTTTGACTGTGAGAGGAGATTTGGACAAAAATGGAAAGAAGTTTATCGATGGAACTAGTACGGGTGACAGAAGCAGCCGCTTTAAAATCTGCCCGTTGGATGGGAAGAGGAAAGAAAGACGAAGCGGATGATGCTGCAACAAGTGCAATGCGTGATGTGTTTGACACCATTCCGATGAAGGGAACAGTCGTCATCGGCGAGGGAGAAATGGACGAAGCACCAATGCTTTATATTGGGGAAAAGCTTGGCAACGGATATGGACCTCGCGTGGATGTCGCTGTTGATCCATTAGAAGGAACAAATATTGTGGCAAGCGGCGGCTGGAATGCCTTAGCTGTCATTGCGGTTGCAGATCATGGCAACTTGCTGAATGCACCTGATATGTACATGGATAAGATCGCAGTAGGTCCAGAAGCGGTAGGCTGCATCGACATTGAAGCGCCTGTCATTGATAATCTTCGCGCTGTTGCAAAAGCGAAAAACAAAGATATTGAAGATGTTGTTGCGACAATTTTAAACAGAGGTCGACATGAGAAAATTATTGCTGAGCTGAGAGAAGCAGGAGCAAGAATTAAACTAATCGATGATGGTGACGTTGCAGGAGCCATTAATACAGCATTTGATCACACAGGTGTTGATATTCTATTTGGTTCAGGTGGAGCGCCTGAGGGTGTCCTTTCTGCTGTCGCGTTAAAGGCACTTGGTGGTGAAATCCATGGTAAGCTTCTTCCTCAAAGTGAAGAAGAGCAGAGACGCTGTGAGAAAATGGGGCTGGATGTTGGGAAAGTCCTAAGAATGGAAGACCTCGTAAAAGGAGACGATGCCATTTTTGCAGCGACAGGTGTAACGGACGGCGAGTTATTAAAAGGTGTTCAATTCAAAGGCTCTGTTGGAACAACACAAAGTGTTGTCATGCGTGCGAAATCGGGTACTGTTCGATTCGTTGATGGCAGACACAGCTTAAAGAAAAAACCGAATCTTTTCATTCGTCCGTAATCAGAAAGCGGGTATTCATTACCCGCTTTTCATATAGGTTTCAAATGTATATCATTTTCTGTTTAAAGTTGAATATTCTCTTCAAATGAGGTAAAACTAAAGAGTGCTGCGAAATTTCCTGCGAATTTACTTCTTTTAAGCTTCAACAAGTTTAAATACTGCCGCATCATGACGATATACTCTTTATCCTTCTCTATGTTGACAAAGCTCTATTCCACATTGTTTCTATCTATCACGATAAAACGAGTGGAGCGTTACCATTAGAGCAAGGTCATCCCAACAATAAAGGATTAAAAAGCTAATCAAATACAATGGTCATGCATTTGTAATGAAATACATTGACTAGAAAAGTGTGGTGTCCATATTGAAAGATGTTTCAATCTCATCTTTGGAAAATATGAAATTAAAAGAGCTGTATGAGTTAGCAAAACGCTAC
This sequence comes from Bacillus pumilus, assembly GCF_024498355.1. Classification (GTDB taxonomy): domain Bacteria; phylum Bacillota; class Bacilli; order Bacillales; family Bacillaceae; genus Bacillus; species Bacillus pumilus_P. The sequence goes on along the minus strand of NZ_CP101833.1, from coordinate 3,263,621 downwards.
AAAATCTCTTATTACAGCAAACTAACAAAAAAAGAATTAATCTTTGCCATTCTAAAGGCAAATGCTGAGCAAGAGGATCTCTTATTTATGGAAGGGGTTCTTGAAATTATTCAGTCTGAGGGCTTTGGGTTCTTAAGACCGATTAACTACTCCCCAAGTTCTGAAGATATATATATTTCTGCTTCACAAATCAGACGCTTTGATTTACGAAATGGAGATAAAGTGTCTGGAAAGGTACGACCTCCAAAAGAGAATGAACGCTACTATGGCCTCCTTCATGTAGAAGCGGTAAATGGGGATGACCCAGAATCAGCAAAGGAACGTGTTCACTTTCCTGCACTCACACCGCTATTTCCTGATCGCCAAATGATTCTTGAAACACAGCCTAATCACCTGTCTACTAGAATTATGGATATGATGGCGCCAGTTGGGTTTGGACAGCGTGGATTAATCGTTGCGCCGCCTAAGGCAGGAAAAACCATTCTGCTCAAAGAAATTGCCAACAGCATTTCTGAAAATCATCCAGAGGCAGAACTGATTGTCCTTCTTATTGACGAACGTCCGGAGGAAGTAACAGATATCGAACGTTCTGTTGCAGGGGATGTTGTTAGTTCAACCTTTGACGAAGTACCGGAAAACCATATTAAAGTAGCAGAGCTTGTATTAGAGCGTGCCATGCGTCTTGTTGAACATAAAAAAGATGTCATCATCTTAATGGACAGCATCACAAGGCTTGCTCGTGCATACAACCTTGTCATCCCACCAAGCGGCCGAACGCTTTCTGGGGGGATTGATCCAGCGGCTTTCCATCGCCCGAAACGTTTCTTTGGTGCTGCGCGTAACATCGAAGAAGGCGGAAGCTTGACGATTTTAGCTACTGCCCTTGTTGATACTGGATCACGTATGGATGATGTGATCTATGAGGAGTTTAAAGGAACTGGAAACATGGAGCTTCATTTGGACCGTTCTCTTGCAGAGAGAAGAATCTTCCCAGCGATCGACATTAGACGTTCGGGTACGAGAAAAGAAGAACTGCTTGTGCCAAAAGAGCATCTTGATCGTCTATGGGCGATGAGAAAATCGATGTCAGATACACCTGACTTCGCTGAGAAGTTCATGCGCAAAATGAGAAAAACAAAGACAAACCAAGAATTTTTCGATATTTTAACGCAAGAATGGAAACAAGCAAATATGTCTGCATCAAGAAGATAACTTCCTGAAAAAATACATTTGCAATCATAGACTCTCGCTGTTATAATTTTATCATGTGCGTTTCAGAATTTATTCTGAGATATTAACTCTGTTTCCGAATTGGATTCAGGGCGGAAGGAGATGACAGTAGATGAAAACAGGAATTCATCCTAACTACAAAAAAGCTACAGTCAAATGCGCTTGTGGAAATGAGTTTGAAACTGGATCAGTAAAAGAAGAGGTTCGCATCGAGATTTGCTCTGAGTGCCATCCTTTCTATACAGGCCGTCAAAAATTCGCTTCTGCTGATGGACGTGTTGACCGCTTTAACAAAAAATACGGTCTTAAGTAATAATAGATACAATAAACAGGCAGGAATCCGTTCTTGCCTGTTTTTTTACGTGGATTGATGGAACTTTAAAACGGGGGAGAAGACCTTATGTATGTGATGAAACAAAGCGGTTGGCTTGAAGTCATCTGCGGTAGTATGTTTTCTGGAAAGTCGGAAGAATTGATTCGGAGAGTCAAAAGAGCCACCTTTGCCAAACAAGAAGTAAAAATATTCAAACCAGCGATCGATAACCGATATAGTACAAGCTCAGTTGTGTCACATAACGGTTCATCAGTAGATGGGATTGCAGTAGCCTCACCAAAAGACATAATAACGCACATATCAGAAAGAACCGATGTCATTGGCATTGATGAGGTGCAATTTTTTGATGAGACAATCATTGATATTGTCACTCAATTGGCTGATAAAGGCTACCGAGTCATTGTTGCAGGCCTGGATCAGGACTTCAGAGGAGAGCCATTTGGTGTTGTTCCGCATTTAATGGCATGTGCAGAGCTTGTAACAAAACTTCAAGCAGTTTGTTCGGTATGCGGCTCCCCAGCGAGTAGAACACAACGCTTGATCGACGGTAAACCCGCATCCTATGATGATCCCATTATTTTAGTAGGTGCGCAGGAATCATACGAAGCACGATGCAGACATCACCATGAAGTACCAAGACTTGACGTTGGTACAACACTTGACAATTAAAAAAATAGCAAATGCCGCTGTGTTTTGTTTTTGAGATTTTGGATGAACACCCATCATTTGTACTTAAATAAATTAAATAACACTACGAAAAAATTATCTAATTTTCAACGCTTGCGTTTTAGCATAAGCAGGCATAAAATGACTAACTGTAGTGTAAAGCATTTTAACGAAAAGTTCGATTTCTTGTCATAATTTTTTTGATTAAGGATTTTTCTCCTTAATCATTCTTTTGATTAATAGTTAACTTTATTTATATTTTAGAAAGAGGGTAGTTTTTGATGAACAACGTGAAGAAAACAAAAGAAGGGTACCTCGAAACCACTTTAACAGGTAAAGATGTATTATCGATTCCAACGTTGAACAAAGGCGTTGCTTTTTCTGAAGAAGAAAGACAAGAGCTTGGACTAGAAGGATTACTTCCTCCAACTGTTCTGACTTTAGAACAGCAAGCGGAGAGAGCGTACAAGCAATTTCTAGCTCAGCCAGATCGTCTTCGTCAAAACGTATACTTAAGTGATTTGCAAAACCGTAACGAAGTATTGTTCTACAAGCTTCTTACAGACAAGCTTCGTGAAATGCTCCCTGTTGTTTACACGCCAACTGTTGGTGAAGCGATTCAAGAATACAGCCATGAATACAGAAGACCTCATGGTGTCTATCTTTCAATCGACAACATTGACGGCATTGAGAAAGCATTTGAAAACTTACATGCAACAGCTGGCGATATTGATCTAATCGTTGCAACTGACTCTGAGAGTATTCTTGGAATTGGTGACTGGGGTGTTGGTGGTATCAACATCGCAATCGGTAAATTAGCTGTTTACACTGCAGCAGCAGGTATTGATCCAAGCCGCGTGATTCCAGTTGTATTAGATGTTGGAACAAACAATGAAAAATTATTGAATGATCCATTATACATCGGTAACCACCACAAACGTGTACAAGGTGAAAAATACGAAGAATTCATTGATGCTTATGTAAAAGCAGCACTTAAATTCTTCCCGAAAGCATTGCTTCACTGGGAAGACCTTGGAAACAAAAATGCGCGTAACATCATGAAAAAATACAACGACAACATCTTAACATTCAATGATGATATTCAAGGTACTGGTGCCATTACTTTAGCGGGAGTACTTGCCGCTGTCAAGAAAACTGGTACTCAATTGAAAGATCACCGTGTTGTGATTTTTGGAGCTGGTTCAGCTGGTATCGGAATCGCAGATCAAGTGCGTGACACAATGGTACTTGAAGGTCTGACTGAAGAAGAAGCAAACAATGCCTTCTGGACATTAGACTACAGAGGATTGTTAACAGATCAATTTGAAGATGAAGTGCTTGATTTCCAAAAACCGTATCTTCGTTCATCTGACGAAGTTCAGGGCTGGGCTCGTGATGAAAAAGGACAAATTTCATTTGCAGAAACCGTTCGCAAAGTGAAGCCAACGATCCTAATCGGTACATCAGGTCAAGGCGGCGCATTCACTGAAGAAATCATTAAAGAAATGGCAGCTCATACAGAACGTCCAGTGATCATGCCAATGTCTAACCCGACACCACTTGCTGAGGCAGTGCCAGAGGATCTATTTAAATGGACAGACGGCCGTGTACTTGTTGCAACAGGAAGCCCATTCGAAAATGTTGAGTATAATGGCATCGAACATGAAATCGGACAATCAAACAATGCCTTCGTTTTCCCAGGACTTGGTCTTGGTTCTATCGTAACGGAATCAAAAATCATCACAAAAGGAATGTTCGTCGCTTCTGCGAATGCGATCGCTGAAATGGTTGATCACAAAAAACCAGGTGCTGGCCTACTTCCAAGCATTGATAAATTGCAAGAAGTGTCAATCCATGTGGCAATTGAAGTAGCGAAAGCAGCAATTGAAGATGGGGTCGCAAGAAAAACGCCTGACAACATCGAACAAGCTGTGAAAGACGCAATGTGGACTCCTGAATATAAAAAAATTGTAAGAGCATAATAAAATATGTCATGCGGCGTTGTTTAGGGTAATCTAAACAATGCCGCAATAAATTGAAACATGTAAAGGATTTAAGGAGGAATAGTAAGATGGACTTTTTAAATATTTTGATCCTCCTAGCACCGATTTTTTTCGTTATCGCGCTGGGTTGGTTCGCAGGGAACTTCGGCAGCTATGACGCTAAATCTGCAAAAGGTGTAAGCACACTTGTTACAAAGTATGCTTTGCCAGCGCACTTTATCGCCAGCATTCTGTCAACACCAAAAGATAAATTCTATAGTCAAATTCCGTTCTTCGTTGCATTGATTTTAGGAATCGTTGGTTTTTATATCATTATCCTTCTTGTTACGAAATTTGCTTTTAAATATGATTTAACAGATTCATCTATCTTTTCGTTAAACTCAGCTCAACCGACCTTTGCATTTATGGGGATTCCGGTCCTAGGCAGTTTATTTGGGGCCCAAGAAGTTGCAATTCCGATTGCAATTACCGGAATAGTTGTAAATGCATTGCTTGATCCAATTGCGATTATTGTGTCAACTGTCGGTGAAAAAACAAAAGGAAAAGCCAAAGACGGCGAAAGCTTCTTGAAAATGACAACAAAAGCCATTTTGCACGGTTTATCAGAGCCGCTTGCACTTGCACCACTAGCGAGTATCATTCTTGTTCTTTTAGGGTTTAAACTTCCTGAAATCGGACACGAAATGTTAGAGGAAATTGGAAGTGTTACATCAGGGGTTGCGCTATTTGCAGTCGGTGTCACTGTTGGTATCCGTAAGATTAAATTCAGCCTACCAGCATTCAGTATCGCATTGCTAAAAGTAGCTGTACAACCATTACTTATGTATTTTATCGCCATTCTTATGGGTCTTTCGGCAGATGAAATTACAAAAGCTGTATTACTTGTTGCCTTCCCAGGTTCAGCCGTTGCAGCGATGATCGCAACACGATTTGAAAAACAAGAAGCGGAGACTGCATCCGCATTTGTCATCAGTGCAATCATGTCATTAATTACATTGCCGATCATTATTGCACTTACCGTATAATATAGTAGAAAGGCTGCCTAACTAGGCAGCCTCAGCGTGTAGACAAACCCTCGCATTCGTTGTCAGTCCTGCGCGCTGGTGCTCACGAATGTCAAATTCGCTCCGCTCCAGTGCTCGTCCTTCCTAGACTGCAAAGGTTTTCTATCACGCTGAAAAGAAGACAAAGGGCTAAAATAAAGATTATTTTAGCCCTTTGTCAACAATCTAAGGCTGCCTAACCAGGCAGCCTTTCTTAGCGAAATGAATGAAACAGAGGGAAAAGCATACGCTTCTTTTTGATCTTAGGGCGCTCGATTTCCTTGTCTTCTTCTACTTGAGACGGTTGTTTGAGTGTGGCTGCGAGGCGTTCAAGTTTAGTGGTTAAATCTTCAATTTCTCTACGATGCTGGAGCAGCTGATAGGACACACCTTCATCTGCTTTTTTAGCCAGCTTCCGTTCGAGCTCTTGTAAACGCACTTCAACGTCATGGACGTGTGATTGCTGCTGAAGTAGCTGCTTCACTTGCTCTTCTAATGCTTCAAACCTTTGTGTAGATTCATCAGTTTCTACAGCAGACGATAACTGACGAACTGTTTCCTCATGGATTGGCAGTCGAATGTCTTGGAGGATCACCCCTTCACTCATTTGGTGTTTGACTTCTTTTAGCAGCTGTACAATATCTTCATGAAATTCATAATGTCCAAGTTCATTCCGGGCGACAGGGATGTTGAGCTGTTTAACCCAACGCTGAATCGTTTTTGAAGAAACACCAATTTCTTTTGCAACCTCATTTGTATTCAAGCCAAATGCCCTCCCTTTTTTCAATTATAAGTACCATTCTCTTCAGGGAGGACCTGTTCCTTCACGTTAGACAAAACAAGTAACCAATCGCCAAAGATCGTGCTTTCTAGCGAAAAATCGCAGAAAATCAATTGTTTTGGAAATTTTTTTGACTGTCATACCCCGCTATACTATAATTAGACTGTTACGCACAAAACAGAGGTGAAGACCATGTTAGACCGTTTAAAATCAATCGAAGAACGCTATGAAAAGCTAAATGAATATTTAAGTGATCCTGAAGTGGTGAACGACCCTAAGAAGCTTCGTGAATATTCGAAGGAACAATCTGATATTCAAGAAACTGTTGAGGTATATAGACAATATCGTGCGGCATACGACCAGTTGAGCGAAGCGAAAGCAATGCTGGAAGAAAAGCTGGATGCCGAGATGCGCGACATGGTCAAAGAAGAAATTTCAGAGCTCACAGAGGAAACGGAACGTTTAGAAGACGAGCTGAAAATCTTGCTGATCCCGAAAGATCCGAACGACAACAAAAACGTTATTGTGGAGGTTCGTGGTGCAGCAGGAGGGGAAGAGGCCGCGCTTTTTGCTGGAAATCTTTACCGTATGTATAGCCGTTATGCTGAAATGCAAGGCTGGAAAACGGAAGTCATGGAAGCGAGTGTGACTGGAACTGGCGGTTATAAAGAGATTATCTTTATGATCAGCGGGAAAGGCGCATATTCCAAACTAAAGTTTGAAAACGGCGCACACCGCGTGCAGCGTGTTCCGGAAACAGAATCAGGCGGACGGATTCATACATCAACAGCGACAGTTGCTGTCTTGCCTGAGGCTGAAGAAGTTGAAATTGATATCCATGAAAAAGACATCCGTGTAGATACTTTCACATCAAGCGGACCTGGCGGACAGAGTGTAAACACGACCATGTCTGCTGTTCGATTAACTCACCTTCCAACAGGTGTCGTTGTATCCTGTCAGGATGAGAAGTCGCAAATCAAAAACAAAGAAAAAGCAATGAAAGTGTTACGGGCGAGAATTTATGATAAATTCCAGCGTGAAGCACAAGCTGAATATGATCAAACACGTAAATCTGCTGTTGGAACAGGGGATCGTTCAGAGCGTATCCGTACGTATAATTTCCCGCAAAACCGTGTAACGGACCACCGCATCGGGTTGACGATTCAAAAGCTCGATCAAATTTTAGAAGGAAAACTTGACGAGGTCATAGATGCATTAATTATGGAAGACCAAGCAAGAAAGCTTCAAAATGCAAAATAATCAGCGAACGATTTTTGAAGCCCTTAAATGGGCTTCTTCTTTGTTAACGGAAGCCGGTAGAGATCAAAATGCAGCAGAGCTTCTTCTGATGCATGTACTTGGATGGAGCAGAAGTGAACTTCTTGCGCGTTTTCATGACCCGCTGCCAGAAGAGAAAGATCGACTGTTCAGCGAGTTTGTCACACAGCACAAACTTGGAGTGCCTGTGCAGCATTTAACAGGCATTGAATTCTTTTATGGTCGTCCCTTCGAGGTGAACAAACATGTGCTCATTCCTCGCCCTGAAACGGAAGAAGTCGTACTGGCAGCGCTCAATATGGCAGGTGACGTATTCCCGCACGATCAGCCGCTCAAAGCAGTTGATGTTGGCACAGGAAGCGGGGCAATCGCCATTACGTTAGCTCTTGAAAAGGAATCTCTATCTGTCACAGCGACTGATATCTCACGTGATGCACTTGCGGTAGCGAAGCGGAATCAACAAGCGCTTGGTGCAGACGTTCATTTTTTACATGGAGATTTACTTGAACCAGTCATAGATCAAGGCATCAAAGTGGATTTGTTTATTTCCAATCCACCCTATATTGCCGTAGAAGAAATGGACAGTCTATCAGAGGTTGTCACAAAGCATGAGCCAGTCAATGCGCTGACGGATGGACGTGACGGTCTGTGGTTTTACCAGCGGCTCGTTCATGATCTCCACAACGTACTGAGCGAGCAGGCGGTAGTCGTCTTTGAAATTGGACACACGCAAGCGCAAGATGTAAAAGCGCTTCTCATGCAGGCATTTCCTGCAGCTGATGTTCGCATCGTTAAGGATATTAACGAGAAGGACCGAGCTGTTTGCGCACACATTCAAAACGAAAAGTCCGGCTGAATAAAGTCGGACTATTTTATTATGTAAAGATGAAACTTATGGTAAAAGAGAAACGTATATATAAAAGAATGAACATTCTGATCAAAGATTTTTTTACATAAATTTGTTTTGAAGGAGCGAATGGTGTGAACAGAAGGTATGCGATGGTGTTGGTCATCGTCAGTGTACTATTGATTGTGAGTGCTTGCGGTAAACCGAGCTTTAAAAAAGAGGCAGCAGCATTTGGAGAAAGCTATAAAAAAGCACAATACACAGTGAATCGAACGGATGACCTATCTGACATGAAGGAGAAGTTGAAGTTTTATTTAACCGAGCATGAATATCAAGAATATACACAAGACAGCATGTTTCCAAACGTATTAGAAGCAGCCAAGGATCAAGATTGTCAAATTAAGCTGAAAAAAATTAAGTTTACGCCTTCAGATGAAAGCGATGACAGAATTGAATTTGACTATGAAATGATCATTCAATTTATTGATCAAAACGGAAAAATCAAAAAAGAAATTGAGAAAAAGGGGGCAATGACTGTCATCCAAACAGAATCAGGTTTGAAAATCAGCCGTGATTGGGATGGGAGACTGTACCCCTCTGACTACCAATCCTCACTCCAAAGCCGTTCTTAAATTGAACGGCTTTTCAGCGTGTAGACAAACCCTCATGTTCTTTATCACGTGCCGGTGCTAACGAATCGTTCATTCGCTCCGGAACTCGTCCTTCCTAGACTTCAAGGGCTTTCTATTACGCTGAACGGAAGTTTGACTCAGAATCTATTAAAAAAATCATGTTTGCTGTTTAAGAGATGAGTTTCCTGGACACAATGTTTGTAGCGAAGAGAAAAAGTGGGGGGAACACATCATGTTGAAAAGTAAAATGATGATTTGTCTTTATATGTTTCTATTATTATGCGGTGCTTTTGCAAACCTTGGCCGGGAGGAGACAGCGGCTGCTTCTGCAAACCAGCCTGTTGTGATACCAGATGAAGCGATTCGATTGCGAATTTTAGCAAATAGTGATCGATCGGCGGATCAGGATGTGAAAAGAAGCATTCGAGATGAGGTCAATGCCAATATGACCGAGTGGGTCAAAGACCTGACATCCATTGAAGAAGCAAGACGTGTCATTCGTTCAAAGCTGCCAGAAATCAATCGTATTGCGAAAGCAAAATTGAAAGAACAACACATTGATCAATCCGTATCAGTGAGTTTTCAAAAAGCTTCTTTTCCAACAAAGCTTTATGGAAATTTCGTCTATCCTGCTGGGAAATATGAAGCCATTTTAATTACGCTTGGGGAAGGGGACGGAGCCAATTGGTGGTGTGTGTTATTCCCGCCTCTCTGCTTTATCGACTTTTCAAATGGAGAAGCGATTGCCTCGCCAGAAGGGGATGGTGAAGACCAAGTGGCAGAGCAGCAAACAGGTGAGTCCGTCAATGAAGTGGTGAAAGAAGAGGAGGAAGAGACTGGAGAAGTGAAATTCTTTCTGTTCGAATGGGTCTCTAGTCTTTTCTCTTAAAAAAGGTATAAATCTGTTTTTGCCTCATAGAGTTGAAGTAAGAGATCAAAAAGAGGTGAAAGCATGTATTATCAATTAAGAATAGCCACAGAAGATGATGCCCCAGCTATCAATGCGTTTCTTGAAAAGGGACAAGCGAAAGGCGGAGTAACGATTGCAGAGTGTACGACTTTTGTTGTCATGGAAGATGGGGACGGGCAGCTGGCAGGCTGCTTAGGTCTTGAACGGCTAAATGAACAAGAGGGGTTACTGCGGTCACTTGTCATTTCAGATAAACTTGGTCAGGGGCACATTGTTTCTTTATTCCAAAGTGTTCAAACGCTGGGAGAAAAAATAGGTGTGGATACCTTTTATGTCGTAGCAAACCATTCATCCTCACATGAATTTTTAGCATTAATGGGATTCACACCTTTAGAGAGCATTCCGGATAGCGTGTTGGTATCTGCGCATGCAAAAGAGTCATTGGGGAAAGAACAGGCCGTGGTACTGCAAAAAAAGGTCAGTTAATCACAAAACACTGGACTTATACACATACTTATCCACTGTTAAACGAGCGTTATCCACAAATTGTGGACAACGCTTGTTTTATTTAGCGTCATCTTTTATACTTTCAAAAGGATAATTGAGATATATCAACAGTTTTATCTTTTTTAAAAGGAGTTTGTATGATGTTAAATACAAAAAGGTGGTCTGTGGATTTAGAAAAGGATTTATCCACATACTATCCACAAATTGAACAGGCAGCCCTGCTGTTACAGCAAAACGAAGTGGTCGCTTTCCCGACAGAGACCGTTTACGGACTAGGGGCAAATGCGAAAGAGACAGAGGCCGTCATGAAAATTTATGAAGCGAAAGGGCGTCCAAGTGATAATCCGTTGATTGTCCACATTGCGGACGTTCAGCAGCTTCATGAATTTGCACAAATAGAAAATGAAAAAGCGAAGGCGCTGATGGATGCCTTTTGGCCGGGTGCCTTAACCATTGTTCTTCCATGTAAACCGGGCACTTTATCAAAGCAGGTCACAGCGGGTCTATCCACAGTTGGCGTGAGAATGCCTGATCATCCCATTGCACTTGAACTCATCCGAGCAGCTGGTCTGCCAATTGCCGCACCGAGTGCCAATCGCTCAGGGAAACCATCACCGACACTAGCTGACCATGTAGCGAGTGATCTCGATGGAAGAATTGCTGGGATTGTCGATGGTGGTTCTACTGGTATTGGCGTTGAGTCAACGGTTGTATCCTGTGTAGACGAAATTCCAGTGATTTTAAGGCCGGGCGGTATTACAAAAGAAGCTTTAGAAGAAGTAGTGGGGACAGTCAGCGTCGATCCAGGGTTAACGAAAAAGGACGAGGCACCAGTATCGCCAGGGATGAAATACACACATTATGCACCTGAAGCACATATGTATATCTTTTATGGAAGTGATGAAGAGATGCAGCGTCACATTCAAAAGTACCAGGCTGAGGGGAAAAAAGTTGGTGTACTCACAACAGAAGAAAAGAAATCGTTGTTTACGGCAGATGTTGTTTACAGTTGTGGATGGAGAGAGAAGCCTGAAACTGTTGCTGCAAACCTATATCGTGTGCTGAGACAATTTGATGAGACGGATGTAGACATGATCATTTCAGAAGCCTTTTCAGAGCAGGGTGTTGGTTCTGCCATTATGAACCGTCTGCAAAAAGCGGCAGGAGGGCGTACACTCTCTTCGGTCAAATAGTTCTAACCTTTCTTGGACAAACATAGGTTAAAGGAGAATGCGTGTCCAAGGGGGATTTACATGAACGAACTAGCTGGCGAATTGCTGACACTCAGTATCATGGCTTTTGCGCTTGGGATGGATGCCTTTTCGGTTGGACTTGGGATGGGGATGATTCAGCTGAGGTTCCGCCAGATCATTTATATTGGACTTGTCATTGGGATATTTCATATGTTTATGCCGCTTTTTGGCATGCTGACAGGTCAGCTTTTATCTGGTTGGCTCGGTCTCCTTGCAACCTATATCGGAGGGGCGCTGCTTTTGGTGCTGGGGCTGCAAATGATCATTGCGTCTATCCGAAAAGAGGATAAACCATTTATCGCGCCTGTTGGTACTGGTCTCGTTCTTTTTGCGACAAGTGTGAGCTTAGACAGTTTCTCCGTTGGCTTAAGCCTGGGAATTTACGGTTCTCGGGTGTGGATGACCATTTTATTGTTTGGTTTTTTTAGTATGATGCTTACGTGGCTCGGATTATTACTCGGTAAACAGGTCCGTTCATGGATTGGTTCATATAGCGGGGCGCTTGGCGGCATCATTTTACTAGCCTTTGGAATCAAATTATTATTCCCGCTATAGCCAGTCTCCTTACATAACATGTAGAATGAAATCCTATATAATAGAAGAAAAGGAGGGCGAATGATGAATATCTTATTTGTTTGTACTGGAAATACATGCAGAAGTCCGATGGCTCAAGCCCTTTTTGCTTCAATTGCGGATGAAAAAGGTTTGCAGGCCACTGTAAAATCAGCGGGCATCTTTGCCTCGAATGAGGGGAAGGCTTCTCCGCAAGCGGTCGAAGCATTATTTGAGAAAAGCATTCCACTCAATCACTCATCGTCATTGCTGACAGAGGATCTTCTTCACGAAGCTGATTACGTTTTCACCATGACGATTCAGCATAAACAGTTGATTGTGGAGCAATATGCACATGCAAAAGAGAAGGTTTTCACATTAAAGGAATTTGCGACAGGGACAGAAGGCGATGTATCCGATCCATTTGGAGGAAGTCTTGCTGTTTATCAGGAAACACGTGATGAACTAGAAGCATTGCTTTATCAGCTGGCTGAAAAACTGAAAAAGGATAGAACATCCTCATAAATGGACAACCTGTAAAACCGTTGCGAAAACGGTTTTTCTGCTTTTGTTTGCAAATGACTAGGCAGAGGTTAAAATATAACTGTGAATAAAGAATGAATGTAAGACATGACAGATCAACTCACCCTTAGGAGGAATAGCCCGATGAAAGTAGCCATTGCATCCGATCACGGCGGAACGAATATTCGTGAAGAAATCAAGCAACTGATGGATGAATTGAAGATTGAATACATTGATATGGGTTGTGAATGTGGATCAGGATCTGTAGACTACCCAGATTATGCTTTTCCTGTAGCCAATATGGTGGCAAACGGAGAAGTCGATCGTGGTATTTTAATTTGCGGGACAGGCATCGGCATGAGCATCTCAGCAAACAAAGTGAAAGGCATTCGCTGTGCGCTGGCACATGATACATTTAGTGCGAAAGCAACGAGAGAACATAATGATACAAATGTTCTTGCGATGGGAGAACGTGTCATTGGACCGGGACTAGCACGTGAGATCGCACACATTTGGCTGACGACAGAATTTATGGCAGGACGTCATGCTACGCGGATTGGTAAAATCGCTGATTACGAAGAAAAGCACCTATAAGGAGCGCTTAACATGAACATTGGTCAAGATTGGCTTGAAATGTTAAAAGAGTTTCATCAAGCAGTCGAACTGCGTGCTGGCCAAATTTTAGTGATTGGCTGCAGTACGTCGGAAGTGGCTGGCGAACATATTGGTACAGCAGGAAGCGAGCAAATTGCGGAGGCCATCTATCAAGAGCTGGACCAGCTAAGAAGAGAGACTGGTATTGAGCTGGCCTTCCAGTGCTGCGAGCATCTCAATCGTGCCCTCGTCGTTGAAGAAGAAGTGGCTTTCCGGCTGAACCTAGAAATTGTGGCCGCAGTACCTGTTCGTAAGGCGGGGGGTTCTATGGCGGCTCATGCGTATCAGCAAATGGAACACCCTGTGTTAGTTGAATCCATTACGGCGCATGCAGGAATTGATATCGGCGATACATTGATTGGAATGCACTTAAAGCGAGTAGCCGTTCCTGTCCGTCTTAGTCGACATCAATTAGGACAAGCGCACGTGACGTTTGCGAAAACACGTCCGAAGCTGATTGGCGGAGAACGAGCAGTTTATACAAGATCATAGCTCGATTATATTTCTAATATAATGTTGAATGATGAAGACGCTTCACCCCTTTAATATTCGGTTTTTCATAAAAAAGAAGTCCATTTTCCAAAAAAAACTTTTACATTTTACTCAAAAACCGTGTACAATGAGATGGTGAAAACATCGAATGGAAATAGATTGGAGAGGATTTCGCTGATGAAACATTTACCTGAGCAAGACGCACAAGTATTCAAAGCAATTCAACTAGAGCGGAAACGCCAGCAGGACAAAATCGAATTAATTGCATCAGAAAACTTCGTAAGCGAAGCAGTCATGGAAGCACAGGGCTCAGTTTTAACAAACAAATATGCTGAGGGCTACCCTGGTAAACGCTACTATGGCGGCTGTGAACATGTAGACGTTGTAGAAGATATCGCACGTGATCGCGCAAAAGAAATTTTTGGCGCTGAGTATGTGAACGTACAGCCTCACTCAGGTGCTCAAGCGAATATGGCCGTATACTTTACAATTCTTGAGCATGGCGATACAGTGCTAGGCATGAACTTATCACATGGTGGGCATTTAACACACGGAAGCCCTGTAAATTTTAGCGGTGTACAATACAACTTTGTAGAATATGGTGTAGATAAAGAAACACAGCATATCGACTATCAAGATGTACTTGAAAAAGCACGTGAGCATAAGCCGAAGCTAATCGTTGCGGGTGCAAGTGCATACCCACGTCAAATTGATTTCAAAAAGTTCCGTGAAATTGCTGATGAAGTCGGTGCTTACTTTATGGTCGACATGGCTCACATTGCGGGTCTTGTTGCAGCAGGTCTTCATCCAAATCCAGTTCCTTACGCAGATTTTGTGACAACGACAACACACAAAACCTTACGCGGACCTCGCGGCGGAATGATTCTATGCCGTGAAGAGTTTGGTAAAAAGATCGACAAATCGATCTTCCCTGGTATTCAAGGTGGACCACTGATGCATGTCATCTCTGCAAAAGCTGTTTCTTTCGGTGAAGTATTGAACGGAGATTTCAAAACATATGCACAAAACGTGATTGATAACGCAAAACAACTAGCTGAAACACTTTTATCTGAGGATATTCAGCTTGTATCTGGTGGAACAGATAACCATCTAGTTCTCATCGACTTGCGTACTCTTGGCATCACAGGGAAAATTGCAGAAAATGTTCTAGATGAAATCGGCATCACAGTGAACAAAAATGCGATTCCTTATGATCCAGAGAAACCATTTGTCACAAGTGGTGTACGTGTAGGTACAGCAGCAGTGACAAGCCGCGGGTTCGATCAAGAAGCGATGAAAGAAGTTGGTTCCATTATTGCGCTTGCTCTGAAACATCATGAAGATGAAGCGAAATTAGAAGAGGCGAAAAAGCGTGTGTCTGATCTCACTGCCCGCTTCCCTCTATATAATGAATTAGATTATTAAAAAGCAGACCCATTTGCCTATTTTTGGCATGTGGGTTTTTTTTGTAGGATTTGCGAATCATATTGAAAGATGATGTCTTTTTATGTAGAATTGTAGGAAGTGTGCAAAGTTCACCGGAAGATGACAGAGAAGGAGTTGTAGCAAGCAATGGCAAAGGTTTATGTATTTGATCACCCGCTAATTCAGCACAAACTTACATATATTCGTGACGTTCATACAGGAACAAAAGAATTTAGAGAGCTAGTGGATGAAGTCGCCACATTAATGGCATTCGAAATCACAAGAGACTTACCGCTTGAAGAGGTAGATGTAGAAACACCTGTACAAGTAGCTAAATCAAACGTGATCTCAGGGAAAAAACTCGGTGTTGTGCCAATTTTAAGAGCAGGTCTTGGAATGGTAGACGGGATTTTGAAGCTCATTCCAGCTGCTAAAGTGGGACATGTCGGTTTATACCGTGATCCGAAAACATTAAAGCCTGTTGAATATTATGTGAAGCTTCCATCTGATGTGGAAGAGCGTGAATTTATCGTCGTAGACCCAATGCTTGCAACTGGCGGCTCAGCAGTCGAAGCGTTAAACAGCTTGAAAAAACGCGGTGCGAAAAACATCCGCTTCATGTGTCTGATTGCTGCCCCTGAAGGTGTAGAAGAAATGCAAAAACATCATCCAGATGTGGATATCTACATTGCAGCATTAGATGAGAAATTAAACGAAAAAGGTTACATCATCCCAGGCCTTGGTGATGCTGGTGACCGTATGTATGGAACAAAATAAGAATGTTCAAATGAAATCCACATGCAAACGTGCATGTGGGTTTTTTGAAAAATATGACAAACGGTTGATATCGTTCTTAGAAAAATCAATGTATACTGAACATTAGCTGTTTTTTTCAATGAATGTCACGTGTCTCCTAAAGTTTGATGAAATTGTGAACATTTTGTGTGCTCTATCATTATAGAAAAGTTTTTTAACTTTCAACGGATTGACACATCATAGACGCTATTGTATGCTAAACGAGGGTATTATGGTAAGGTTTTCATAGCCTATAGCACTCTACTAATCCTCATTGTGAACCCTTTAATTATCAGGGTTTGTATCAGCGAATGAAGCAGCATCCCATAGATCTAAAGATTCCAAGTCTGATTGTGTAATTAGACCGATGGGTGATTGATTTTTTTCGAACAGGACGTCTTATCATCAGCGTCTTCTACGCAGTTTTCATCACCATTTATCACCTTTTTTACAATATTTTTCATCGGGAGTCAGATGAATGAACGATCCAAACGCGATTTTCCGCAGACAGAGTAAATACATGTTGTATCTATTGGCAATTTTTGTGTTTGGCTATGCCATGCCTGGTTTTAAACCACTGTTCCTCGGTTTCATTATCGGCACAATTTTTGCTTTCTTTAATTTATTCCTACTTATACGGAGAATGCACGCTTTTGATCGGGCGGTTAAAAAAGGAAAATCCATTCGTTCAATGGGAAGTACAGCCAGGTGGGCCAACGCGATTCTCGCAGTAGCGATTGCTTGGCGTTACCCTAATGAAGTTCATCTGGCAGGTGTTGTTATAGGATTAATGACAATATATCCTGTCATTATGATAGATTCCTTCATTCAACTTAAACGTTCTACTATGGAAGAGAGGTGAATACTCTTTGGGTCACAGTTCAAAAACTACAGAATTTTTAGGGTTAACGTTCAACTTATCCAATGTTCTCATGATTACGATTGCTAGTATCATCGTTCTTCTCATAGCGGTGCTGACTACTCGTGTTCTGTCTATTCGTCCGACAAAGGCGCAGAACTTCATGGAATGGATTGTTGATTTTGTTCGAAATATCATAGGTAGTTCGATGGACATGAAAACAGGAGCCCCATTTCTAGCGCTTGGCGTTACATTACTCATGTACATATTTGTTTCAAACATGCTTGGACTGCCATTCTCGATTACGGTCGATCACAACTTGTGGTGGAAATCACCAACAGCAGACCCAGCAATCACAATGACACTAGCGATTATGGTCATGGGATTGACACATTACTACGGTGTCAAGGCAAAAGGAGTCAAGGAATATACGAAAGACTACTTTAGACCAATTCCGCTTTTAGTACCATTGAAACTTATTGAAGAATTTGCAAACACGCTAACACTTGGTTTGCGTCTTTACGGAAATATTTTCGCTGGAGAGATTCTTCTTGGTTTACTTGCAGGACTTGCGACCAATTTCTACACGCAAAACATTGCGCTTGGTATCGTTGGTACATTAGGTGCCATCGTGCCGATGATTGTATGGCAGGCATTCAGTTTGTTTGTCGGAACAATCCAGGCATTTATCTTCACCATGCTGACAATGGTGTACATATCCCATAAAGTCAGCGACGAACACTAAAAAAATTGAGAGTCCAAAAAGGACGTTATTTTAAAGGAGGAGCTTTTTAATGAATTTAATAGCAGCAGCAATTGCAATCGGTTTAGGAGCACTAGGAGCAGGTATTGGTAACGGTCTAATCGTATCTAAAACAGTTGAAGGAATCGCTCGTCAGCCAGAAGCTGGTAGAGAACTAAGAACACTTATGTTTATCGGGGTCGCTTTAGTTGAGGCACTTCCAATTATCGCTGTCGTTATCGCATTCTTGGCATTCTTTGGTTAATATGTGAGAAGCGTTCTAATATGAATTTTAATGGCGAAGATCAGATTAGTTCGAAACTTCGCCATTCCTTTATGTTTTGTTTCTTAACATATTATTTGAAGAAGGGAGTTGCCGTACTAAATGTCTCAGTTACCAGTGGTTTTAGGAGCAGGAGGCTTAAGTTTCAACGCCGGGGATATGTTATTCCAGCTGATCGCTATGCTCATCCTGCTTGCACTTTTAAAGAAATTTGCGCTTAAACCTTTATTAGGTATTATGAAGCAGCGTGAAGATTATATAGGAAATGAAATTTCAAGTGCTGAACAAAAGCATGTTCAAGCTGAAAATCTTCTTGAAGAACAACGTGTTTTATTGAAAGAAGCACGTGAAGAATCACATACACTCATCGAAAATGCGAAAAAGCTTGGTGAGAAACAAAAAGAAGAAATCATTCAAGCAGCACGTCAAGAGTCAGAGCGCTTGAAAGAATCTGCTAGAACTGAAATCGTGAAAGAAAAAGAACAAGCTGTGGCTGCGCTGCGTGAGCAGGTTGCATCACTATCTGTGCTAATTGCTTCTAAAGTGATTGAAAAAGAACTTGATGAGCAAGCACAAGAGAAATTGATCCAAGAGTATCTTAAAGAGGCAGGCGAAAGCCGATGAGCGTAACTATTGTCTCTAAGCGTTACGCTTCTGCTCTTTTTGACATCGTTCTTGCTTCTTCGGCAGTAGACGAAACTGAAAAAGAGCTGAATGAGATCAAAAAAGTGCTAAAGGCTGATCAAGAACTGAACGACTTTCTTGTTCATCCGAAGATTACGGCAGACAAAAAGAAACATTTGATTGCAGAAGCTTTCAAAGGTGTTTCAACTTATGTATTGCACACAATGTATTTACTGATTGACCGCGGACGCACGAATATTTTTCCTGAAATGACGTCTGAGTTTGTGAAACTTGCAAACCGTACGAAACAAATAGACGATGCGATCGTGTATTCAGTTAAACCGCTTAGCGGGGCTGAAATTCAATCATTATCTGAAGTATTTGCCAAAAAAGCCGGAGTCACATCACTGCGTGTTGAAAATGTGATTGACAAGGATCTAATAGGCGGAGTGAAAATCCGTATCGGAAACCGCATTTATGACGGCAGTGTCAGCGGAAAGCTTTCCCGCATTGAACGTCAGCTTGCAGGCGAAAATCGTTAGAAGGGGTGAAACCTTAGTGAGTATCAAAGCTGAAGAGATTAGCGCGCTGATAAAGCAGCAAATCCAAAACTATCAATCTGAAATCGAAGTAAAAGATGTCGGTACAGTCATTCAAGTAGGGGACGGTATCGCGCGTGTACATGGCCTTGACAACATTATGGCAGGAGAACTGGTTGAGTTCTCTAACGGTGTAATGGGTATGGCTCAAAACCTTGAGGAGTCTAACGTAGGTATCGTTATTTTAGGACCTTACAAAGATATCCGCGAAGGTGATGACGTAAAACGTACAGGTCGTATCATGGAGGTTCCAGTAGGTGAAGAGTTAATCGGTCGTATTGTGAACCCACTTGGTCAGCCTGTTGATGGACTAGGTCCAATCTTAACAAGCAAAACACGTCCAATCGAAAGTGAAGCACCAGGCGTTATGGATCGTAAATCTGTACATGAGCCGCTTCAAACAGGAATTAAAGCGATTGATGCCTTGATTCCAATCGGACGTGGACAGCGTGAATTGATCATTGGTGACCGTCAAACAGGTAAAACATCTGTTGCAATTGATACGATCCTAAACCAAAAAGATCAAAACATGATCTGTATCTATGTAGCGATCGGACAAAAAGAATCAACAGTTCGTGGCGTTGTTGAAACACTACGTAAGCATGGTGCGCTTGATTACACAATCGTTGTGACAGCTTCTGCATCACAGCCAGCTCCACTTCTTTACCTTGCTCCATATGCAGGTGTAACGATGGGGGAGGAATTCATGTATAACGGCAAGCACGTACTTGTTGTATATGATGACCTTTCTAAACAAGCGGCAGCTTACCGTGAGCTTTCATTATTGCTTCGTCGTCCTCCAGGTCGTGAGGCATTCCCTGGTGATGTTTTCTACCTTCACTCTCGTTTATTAGAACGTGCAGCGAAGCTTAGTGACGAAAAGGGTGGCGGTTCTATCACAGCATTGCCTTTCGTAGAAACGCAGGCTGGTGATATCTCTGCATATATCCCAACAAACGTGATTTCGATCACAGATGGACAGATCTTCTTACAATCTGATCTCTTCTTCTCAGGCGTACGTCCAGCAGTAAACGCAGGATTGTCTGTATCCCGTGTAGGTGGTTCTGCACAAATCAAAGCGATGAAAAAGGTAGCAGGTACACTTCGTTTGGACCTTGCTTCATATCGTGAGCTTGAAGCATTCGCTCAGTTTGGATCTGATCTAGACCAAGCGACTCAAGCGAAATTAAACCGTGGTGCAAGAACAGTTGAAGTCTTAAAACAAGACTTGAACAAACCGCTTAAAGTTGAAAAACAAGTAGCGATTCTTTATGCACTGACAAAAGGATACTTAGACGATGTGGCAATTGCTGATGTCAAACGTTTTGAAGCTGAGTTATTCATGTACATTGAAGAAAACCATAAAGACTTGTTCGATACAATCTCTCAAACAGGAAACATGCCTGCTGATGAAGAGTGGAATACAGCAATCGAAGGCTTTAAACGTACGTTTGCGCCAAGCAACTAATTAGTAATCTTTCCGAGAGAAAAAGATTCTCTTTTTCTCTCTTTTCACGTAAATGAACACGGATTCCTGAAAAAAGGTGGTGAAATCTTTGGCCTCATTACGCGATATTAAGTCAAGGATCACGTCAACGAAAAAATCGAGTCAGATCACAAAAGCGATGCAAATGGTATCAGCTGCGAAACTGAATCGTGCTGAAAACAATGCGAAGTCTTTTGTTCCTTACATGGAGAAAATCCAAGAAGTCGTTGCAGCAATAGCAACTGGAACAAGTGCTAAGCACCCAATGCTTCTTTCAAGACCTGTCAAAAAAACAGGGTATCTCGTCATTACATCTGATCGAGGGCTTGCAGGACCTTTTAACAGCTCGATTTTGCGTGCCGCTTACCAAACCATTCAATCTCGTCATCAATCCGCTGATGAATATGCGGTGATTGTCATTGGTAAAATCGGACGCGACTTCTTCAAAAAGCGCGGTATTCCAGTTATTTCTGAAGTAACAGGGCTTGGTGATGAAGTAGCGTTTGCTGATATTAAAGAATTAGCAAGCAGTACAGTTCAAATGTTCTCTGATGGAGCGTTTGATGAACTTTACATGTTCTACAACCATTTTGTCAGTGCCATTTCACAAGAAGTAACAGAGAAAAAATTATTGCCGCTAACGGACCTTTCGGCCGCAGCGACACCAAATAAACGTTCCGCATCTTATGAGTTTGAGCCTTCTGAAGAAGAAATTCTAGAAGTTCTCCTTCCTCAATATGCAGAGAGTTTGATTTTCGGTGCGCTTCTTGACAGCAAAGCCAGTGAACATGCTGCAAGAATGACAGCAATGAAGAGTGCAACAGACAACGCGAAAGAATTGATCGACAACCTGACACTCTCTTATAACCGTGCTCGTCAAGCAGCGATTACACAAGAGATTACAGAAATTGTCGGCGGAGCAGCTGCCTTAGAATAGAAATAATTGTCAGGAGGGAATGCAATGAAAACAGGACGCATCAGTCAGATCATGGGACCAGTCGTAGACGTTCGTTTTGAAGACGGTCACTTGCCTGAGATTTATAATGCGATCAAAGTTTCGCATAAAGCGGAAAGCGAAAGTGAAGTTGATATCGACTTAACTTTAGAAGTAGCACTACATTTAGGTGATGATACAGTGAGAACCATCGCAATGGCATCAACAGACGGTGTTAAGCGCGGCATGGAAGCTGTAGACGTTGGATCACCAATTTCAGTACCAGTTGGTAACGTAACACTTGGACGTGTATTCAACGTACTGGGAGATAACATTGACTTAGATGAGCCACTTGGTGTGGAAGCTCAGAGAGATCCAATCCACAGACAAGCGCCTTCTTTTGATCAACTTTCTACAGAAGTTGAAATTCTTGAAACAGGTATCAAAGTTGTTGACCTTCTAGCTCCTTATATCAAGGGTGGAAAGATCGGTCTATTCGGTGGAGCCGGTGTAGGTAAAACCGTTCTGATTCAAGAATTAATCAACAACATCGCACAAGAACATGGCGGTATTTCTGTATTCGCTGGTGTTGGAGAGCGTACACGTGAAGGAAACGACCTTTACTACGAAATGAAAGATTCTGGCGTTATCGAAAAAACAGCGATGGTCTTCGGTCAAATGAACGAGCCACCAGGTGCACGTATGCGTGTTGCCTTAACTGGTTTGACAATGGCAGAGCATTTCCGTGATGAACAAGGTCAAGACGTATTGTTCTTCATCGATAACATCTATCGTTTTACACAAGCAGGTTCTGAAGTATCAGCCCTTCTTGGACGTATGCCTTCAGCGGTAGGTTATCAGCCGACACTTGCAACAGAAATGGGTCAGCTGCAAGAGCGTATCACGTCTACAAACGTAGGATCGGTTACATCGATTCAAGCGATCTATGTACCTGCGGATGACTATACGGATCCAGCTCCAGCCACAACGTTCGCTCACCTTGATGCAACGACGAACCTTGAGCGTAAGCTGACAGAAATGGGTATTTACCCAGCGGTTGATCCACTTGCATCAACATCTCGTGCACTTGCACCTGAGATTGTTGGCGAAGAGCATTATGCGATTGCGCGTGAAGTTCAGCAAACATTGCAACGTTATAAAGAGCTACAAGATATCATTGCCATTTTAGGTATGGATGAATTATCTGAGGACGATAAGCTTGTGGTACACAGAGCACGTCGTGTTCAATTCTTCCTATCTCAAAACTTCCACGTAGCAGAACAGTTCACTGGCCAAAAAGGTTCTTACGTGCCATTGAAAGAAACTGTTAAAGGCTTCAAGGAAATCTTATCTGGTAAATACGATCACCTTCCAGAAGATGCATTCCGCTTAGTTGGACGCATTGAAGAAGTGGTTGAAAAAGCCAAAGAGATGGGTGTAGAGGCCTAATCTGGTCCTTAGGAGGGTAAAAGCATGAAGACCGTTCAAGTCAATATCGTTACTCCCGACGGCCCAGTGTATGAAGCGGATGTGGAAATGGTCAGTGTCAGAGCAGAAAGCGGTGAGCTTGGTATTTTAGCTGGCCACGTTCCAATGGTTGCTCCGCTAAAAATCGGTGCAGTTCGCTTAAAACATAGTGGATCAACTGAATTGGTTGCAGTAAGTGGCGGATTTGTTGAAGTTCGCCCTGAAAAAGTAACCATTCTTGCTCAGGCCGCTGAAACATCAGACAAAGTTGATGTAGATCGTGCGAAATCAGCGAAACAGCGTGCTGAAGAGCATTTGAACCACCCGAATGAAAGTGATGTACGCCGGGCGGAACTCGCATTAAAACGGGCGTTAAACCGTTTAAATGCAGCAGGGAAATAAAACAGAAAATCCTTCTTATCACAATGATAAGAAGGATTTTTTTTAGAATGACATGAGGGATTGGTACATCGACACATAAGGGTGAGAATCCTGTTTTTCAAGATATAAGTGCTCGCAAAACTGCGTACTATGCCACGTTTTATTGTGCCGGCGCAAACCAAGCGTATATTGATGCGGAGAGTCCATATAAGGCCGCACCACCCAGTCAGCATCTGAATGATGACGGAGGACAACCTCTCCTATATACACACTCATCATTGCTTCTAATGCATCAATGGGCATTTTCCACTCAGCAAAAAGCTGCTGGGTAAACGCATCAAAGTATAAAGATTCTAACTGATACAGGCTTTCCTCTGAGTAATCCAAAGAAATGTTATGAAAATGACACAATTGTGCTAATTCTTCTAGCTGTGTCTGTCTATAATCAAAGTAGAAAGCAATGGCCTCCCATTCATGATCAAATGAGGGAACCAATTCTCCGTACAAATCAACAAAGTCAGGAAAAGAATCTTTCAAACTGATCAGCTCCTTCCACACGCAGTATATCATCTCCTAGGCAACAGTATAAGAGGGGATTCACACTAAATGTAGCTCTTTTTTCCAAATGATTCATCTTTCCGATTTTCGAGGATATAATGAAAGGGAGTTTTCCTTTACAGAAATAAATAAAAGGAGGATTCAGCTGTATGGAAGACGTAGGACAACAAGCAATTGTGAGTATTGTGATCCACCTATTTTTTATTGCCATTACGTGGTGGGCATTGCTTGCCGTAAATATTGATCCACTGATTAAAAAAGGGAAAATCATTCAGGCAAGATTGCTGATGATGCTCATCACCATTGCTATCGCATCTGCGGTCAGCAATTTCTTCCTTGATTATTTAAATTTCTCCAGACAAATTCCTTATATGTTCTAACATAAAAGGTTTGGTTAAAGCCTTCTGCGGGAACGTAAAAAGAAGTGTCAAAAGCATGGCCTTTGTTGACTTTTCCACGTATGCATTTAACCCCTTGCGGCAACACTGGTAGCAAGGGGGAATGACAAGTGAGAAATTATTTGAAAGGCTGGCCATTATTTGCGTTTATTCTTTTTTTTGTTCTGATGATTCAAGGTGTTCGTGCGGAAGAATCTTCCCCACTCGCTCAAATAGCAGAAGGTCTGAAAAACCAGCAAATCGAAGTCGATGGCTGGACCCTTCATGCCAAAAAAAATGTAGACATTTCATCCGAACAATTTTCAAAAAAAGTGAAACGTTTGAAAGACGAACTACGACAGTATGAGTGGACCGAAAAAAAAGAGAAACATGTCACCAAAGTCACAGGAATGTACAAAGATGAAAAAAATGATACCTTATCGAAAATTTTACTCGTGAAGACCGACACAAAATCAAACCAAAAGTCGTATTTATTATATGAGCAAAAAGGTGCTCGCCCACTGAATACCTGGGAGCATACATATGATCAGTTCGTACGTCATGCAAAAAGCATATTACAAGAAAAATTTGTGATTTTTACTTGTCTCGATGGTCATGTAAATGGTATGATGGATGTTGTTTTGCAAAAAAAAGCTGAAATGTTAGCAAAAGAATTTCAAGCAAAACCAGTTGAGTATCTCGTTGAGTCTAATTTTGTGTCGCTTTCCGCTTACACAGATAAGTGGGAACAGTTCATTATGACTTCAAATGATAAAATGAATGTTCAAATTGCCATCAGAAGTTCGGAAATGAACGAAAATCATACGATTACGGTTGGCACACCAATCGTAACGACTGAATATTAATATAGAGAATTTGGGACGCGGAGGGGAAGACCTTGGAAAAAATCATCGTCCGCGGCGGTCAAAAGTTAAACGGCACAGTTAAAGTAGAAGGCGCAAAAAATGCCGTTTTACCAGTTATCGCTGCATCTTTGTTAGCAAGTACAGAAAAAAGCGTAATTTGTGATGTACCTACGCTCTCCGATGTATATACAATCAATGAAGTGTTACGTCATTTAGGAGCAGAAGTACATTTTGAAAATAACGAAGTATCAGTAGATGCATCTCATGCACTAGAAACTGAGGCTCCGTTTGAGTATGTGCGTAAAATGCGAGCATCTGTGCTCGTCATGGGACCACTTTTAGCAAGAACAGGTCATGCAAGAGTCGCATTACCTGGAGGCTGTGCGATTGGTTCAAGACCAATTGATCAGCATTTAAAAGGCTTCGAAGCAATGGGAGCTAAAATTCAAGTAGGCAATGGTTTCATCGAGGCTGAAGTAGAAGGCCGTTTAAAAGGTGCAAAAATCTATTTGGATTTCCCAAGTGTGGGTGCAACTGAAAACATCATCATGGCAGCAGCACTAGCTGAAGGAACAACGATTTTAGAAAACGTAGCAAAAGAACCTGAAATTGTTGATTTGGCAAACTACATCAATGCCATGGGCGGTAAGGTTCGCGGGGCTGGTACTGGTACAATCAAAATCGAAGGTGTGGCAACACTTCACGGTGCAAAACACAACATCATCCCTGACAGAATTGAAGCGGGTACTTTCATGGTGGCAGCAGCCATTACAGAAGGAAATGTTCTTGTAAAAGGCGCAGTGCCAGAGCACATGACATCACTTGTTGCAAAAATGGAAGAAATGGGTATTCAGATCATTGAAGAAGAAGAAGGTTTAAGAGTGATTGGACCATCTGAGCTCAAGCCAATCGATCTAAAAACAATGCCGCATCCTGGGTTCCCAACGGATATGCAGTCTCAGATGATGGCGCTATTGCTTCGTGCGAACGGAACAAGCATGATCACAGAAACTGTGTTTGAAAACCGTTTTATGCATGCTGAAGAATTCCGCCGCATGAATGGCGATATTAAAATTGAGGGTCGCTCTGTGATTATCAATGGGCCGGTTCAACTTCAAGGTGCTGAAGTTTCAGCGACTGACTTAAGAGCAGGAGCAGCACTTGTACTTGCTGGATTAGTGGCAGAAGGTCATACACGTGTCACTGAATTGAAGCATATTGACCGTGGATATGTGAACTTCCACCAAAAACTTGCAGCAATCGGTGCAGATATTGAAAGAGTAAAAGATGAATCAGCTGATGTTACACAAGAACAAATTGTGTCAGATCTGAACGCGTAATGATAAAGAAATCAGTGTGTCCATTGGGGCATACTGATTTTTTTTTTAGAATCATAGAATGCTTCATTTTCAAAAGCTTATCATTAGTGTATCCAATCGTTTTAAATTTTATTCATAAAGACGAACAGTAAAATCAATTGGTGAAGAGCATGTTGGCATGATCGAAAGTCTTGTCCAATGAATGAAAGAAGCTGTCATATTAGCTTGTCCTTGCCCATAGGATAAAAGAGATTCAATGACAAATGGGGGCAGCCAAATATGAAACCAATGATATGGACAATCGCAGGAATATGCATCATCATTTTAATGATTCCAACCTTACTCGTGTTGCCGACATTCCAAGGGAAACCCGCGGCTAGCCAACACGTAGCAGCAGAACCATCAGTTAAAAAAGAAGTGAAAGGTTCAGTCAAATTGAAGCAATCGCCCGTCTCCATTCCCGTCTATCGTTCAACTCATCAGCAGGTAGAAAACATTCCCCTAGAAGAGTATGTGATCGGTGTCGTAGCTTCTGAAATGCCAGCTGATTTTGAAATGGAGGCGCTCAAGGCACAGGCACTCGCTGCTAGAACGTATATCGTCAGACAAATGATCATCGATAAGGCCGTCAAATCACCAAAGGGCTCTCTTGTAGATGACACACAAATGTTCCAAGTCTACAAAAATAAGCAGGAACTCAAGAAAATTTGGGGGAAAGCGTACAACTGGAAATTAAAAAAGGTCACAGAAGCTGTCGCCAGCACACAAGGGAAAGTGCTGACCTATGACGAAAAACCAATTGATGCTTCTTTCTTTTCTACAAGTAATGGGAAAACTGAAAATGCAGAAGCCTATTGGAAAAATGAAATCCCTTATTTGAAAAGTGTCTCAAGTAAATGGGACGAAAAATCACCAAAATTTCAAAACACGAAGACCATCACGGTTAGTGAATTTCAGCAAAAACTAGGTGTGACCCTCAGTCAGCAGGCTCAGGTAGGAGAGATTGTAGAGCGGACACCAGGAAACCAAGTAGCAAAAGCCGTGATAAACGGTAAAACACTGACAGGCAGAGACATTCGAGAATCACTGGGACTTCACTCTGCAGATTTTACATGGGAAAGAAAGGGCCAGCAAATTGTGATCACGACAAAAGGATACGGCCATGGTGTAGGGATGAGCCAATATGGTGCGCATTATATGGCGCAGTCAGGCAAAAAAGTAGAAGCCATTGTGAAACATTATTATAAAGGGATTCAAATTGAATCAGCTGATCGTTTTCTCAACACGTATATGGCTAAAAAATAAAAGAAAAGGTGCCTCAGAAACGGGGCATCTTTTTGTTTGTTCAAAGAGGTTTGAACAGAATGTGTCAAATTGCGACTTAAGATGCAGGTCAGGAAATCTTAAACATTTATGTCCTGACAAGAACCGATGGCCGATACAAAGTCCCTCGAAAGACAGAGAAAACGAAGGGATAAATGATGCGTTAGGTGAAAATATCTAGACATCTGACAGAATTTTAGTGATTTCGATGAAAGAGAAAAAGGGATCGAGTCCTATACCATTCCAAGAAAGAATAATTTACGATTAAGATGTTTCAATTAAATACATAAGGAGGAATGAAAAGTATGTTGAAAAAAGTATTTACACTCGTAGCCTTAGCTGTATTGACATTATCCATGTCAATCTCTTCACCAGTGTTTGCAGAAGCAACAGCAGCCAAAAAACATAAGAATGATGTAAGAGTCACAATTTTACTTGATGCAAGTGGAAGCATGGCAAGAAAAGTAGATGGAGAGCGCAAATTTGATCTCGCAAAACAAGAGGTATTTAAATTTGCCCAGTCACTTCCGAAAGACGCTAAAATTCGTATGAGCTTGTTTGGTTCTGAAGGAAACAACAAAAATTCAGGTAAAGCTCAATCATGTGAAGTCATTAGAGGAGTTTACGGCGTACAGCCTTACGAAAAGCAAAGCTTTGAAAACTCTTTAAACGGACTTGGACCAAACGGCTGGACACCGATTGCACGTGCCCTTGAAAGTGCAAAGCAAACGGATAAGCAGCTTCATGAGGGAACAAAACATATTGTGTATTTAATTACTGATGGTGAAGAAACTTGTGGCGGAGATCCTGTGAAGGTAGCAAAAGAATTGCATCAATCAAAAGGATCTACTGTTGTCAATGTCATCGGATTAGACTTTAACGATGGCTATGAAGGCCAATTAAAGCAAGTAGCCAAAGCTGGTAAAGGTCACTACTACCAAGCAAGTACTGGTAAAGAAATGGGTTCTATCTTAACGGCAGAATCATTAAAACTACACGAATAACTTGTTGAACAAAAGGGAAACGATTGATTTATGCTTTCGTTTCTCTTTTTCTGTACAAATGTAAAAAGGGAGGTTTTCATTGATGAAAAAAAATATTGTATTAACCATTTTAGCTAGTCTTGTCTTGCTTCTTTCTTCACCAGCTCATGCTGTGACAAAACAGGAGCCTGCTCATGTGGTCATATTACTCGATTTAAGCGGCAGCATGGCACAATCGGTTGAGGGAGAAAAGAAAATCGATATCGCAAAACGTTCTATTCAAAGCTTCGCAAGTATTTTATCAGAAGATACGCAAGTCCTGCTTCGTGTATTTGGTCATGAAGGGACCAATAAAAATGCAGGAAAAGCCGTTTCATGTGCAAGTTCTGAAGCCGTTTATGGATTTGGAACATATGAGCAAACAACATTTCAGCAAGCGCTGAATGTGTATGGTCCAACAGGCTGGACACCACTAGCAAAAGCATTAACTGATACGAAACAAGATTTTGAAGATCACCAGGCTGAAGGGAAAAATATCGTATATGTTGTCAGCGATGGTGAAGAAACGTGTGGTGGAAGCCCTTCTCAAGCAGCAAAGGAATTACATGAAGACGGTATTGATACAATCGTCAATATCATTGGCTTCGATGTGAATGAAAAAGAAGCAAAAAGTCTAAAATCTGTTGCAAAAGCTGGTGGTGGACAATATCAACCGGCAGCAAATGCAGAAGAATTGAAACAGATTCTTCAACAAGAAGCGAGCACTTTTGG
Organism: Bacillus pumilus; assembly: GCF_024498355.1. Taxonomy (GTDB): domain Bacteria; phylum Bacillota; class Bacilli; order Bacillales; family Bacillaceae; genus Bacillus; species Bacillus pumilus_P. The sequence goes on along the minus strand of NZ_CP101833.1, from coordinate 3,234,125 downwards.
TCAGTAGGATGTGAATGGCAGCTGGGGAAAACACCCCCCAGCTGTTTTTTAGTTGGAGATCAATTTAAAGTCGTTTCTAATTCATCAATTCGTTTCTCCACGTAGTGCTGATCTTTTCTTGCATGAAAGGTTTCGGCTTTTTCTAATATCGCAGTCGTATTATATTCTGGAATCTGTGAATAGCTCTCATAAACACCTTTAGGAATTAAAACGTTCCCTTCAGGCCAATAAACAGCGATATTTCCCCGCTTCAATTCCCCGAATTGAGCAGCTCCTTGATAGGACCCATATTGATTAAAAAGAACAACTGGATCACCTTCTTGGACGTAAAGCTCTTTTGCATCTTCTTCATTCATCAAGATAGAATGACGCTTTCCGCCATTAAAGGCATCCTTTTCACTGTAGATCATAGAGTTAAATTGTTTACCTCGTCTTGTCGTAATATTGAAATGCCCCTCAGTTTTCCGGTATTGAGGCAGCTGGGCAGGAAGAAGGTGTCCCTTGCCGTCCGGTGTTGGACATGCACCATCTTCGCAAAGCCATGCGCCTCCCCATTGGAAAACGTCTCCTTTATGACGCAAATGCTGTATGCCATCATAGTTTCGATTTGCGATGGCAATCTCGCGGCGAATGTCTTCAGCATGTTCAAAATGAATCAGCTCGGCATCCTCTGGTCGGACCCTTTTCGCAAGATCAATATAAATGTCCCATTCTGCTCTGGCTTCTTCAATACGAGGTCCTTCAATTTCCGGACTGAAATATACCATGCGTTCCGTACTGGTTGACGTACCGCCGCCTGGCTGTTCATACCTTGTCATAGCAGGCAGAACAATCACCGTCTCTTCTGCCTCTACCAGTGTAGAGGTATTCAAAATGATATCTTGATGGACACGGAGTTCGAGCCCAGATAATGCTTTTTCGATCGCTTCTGGATTTGGCATCGTTTCTAAAAAGTTTCCACCGCTAGTAAACAGCATGCTGAGTTTTTGCGGGTGTTCTTTTGGGAGAGCCATCTTTTCAAACGATTGACCGATGGTATCACCATGCCATTTCGGAATGTCAAATCCCCATATCTTCTCAATTCTTTCAATATTCTCTTCATCAAAATCACTGCCTGGCAAAACAAATGGATCGGCGCCCATTTCGCCTGAACCCTGGACACCACTATGTCCGCGAATCGGCATGACGCCACAATGTTTTCTGCCAATAAATCCACGTAACATGGCAAGGTTTGCGACTTGCGATATATTATCTGTTGCAAATCGATGCTGGGTAAGACCCATACTCCAAATAAAAACGCCAGAATTGGCATTGGCAAGGAGGACTGCGAATTCCTTCATTCTTTCTTTTGACAAGCCTGACGATGCTTCTAGGTCCTCCCACTTCAACTGTTCGACATGTTGCTTTAAATCCTTTATGCCAGTTGTATGGGCTTGAATAAATTCATGGTCAAGAGCGGAGTGAGGAGCATGCTGCTCCATATCAAACCAATGTTTGATGACGCCGTTCATAAACGCAATATCGCCGCCTATATTGACTTGGTAAAAATCATCAGCTATTTTTGTTCCGAATAAAGCACTTTCTGGAATAGAGGGAACCCAGTACTTTTCCATCGCAGGCTCTTTATACGGATTAATGACAATAATTTTAGTTCCTTTCTTTTTAGCAGCGTACATATATTTAGTGGAAACAGGCTGATTGTTTGCTGCGACTGATCCCCAAAAAACCAATACATCCGTTCCGATCCAATCACTGTAATTACAGCTAGAAGCACCTATGCCAAGGGAACGTTTAAGAGCGGTTTTGCTCGGTGAATGGCAAATGCGGGAAGCATTATCGATATGATTTGTTCCTATAAATCGTGCAGCCTTCGCAGCGGTATAATAAACTTCATTTGTAATTCCTCTGGCTGTTAAGTAGAAAGCGAGCTGTCGTTTGTCAATTGATTTGATTTTAGCAGCGATTTGATCTAATGCATCATCCCAAGAAATACGTGTAAAGGCATTTTGCCCTTTTTTTCGGATCAGTGGATAAGGAATACGCCCAAGCTTACGCAGAGAGGTACTATCCATTTTTTTTAGCTGATGAATATCTTCGAACCATTTTGGGTCAATAGCTGGCATTGTGTTAAGGCGAAGCACATTTAGCCTTGTTGTGCATATATGGGGTCCTGCAAGTGTCTGATCGTATAAACCTGATACACCAAGGGCGCAGCCGTCACAAACGCCCTGCGTTAAAATACGGTACGCGTAAGGGAGGTTATCTTTGTTTTCCCAAGCCACCTTCATCGTATCCCGAATGTGCTTAGGTTTCACTTTTCCAAGCCCCATAGGAGCAAAAGAGGCCCATAGCTTTGGTGAGGGTTTTTTGTTGAGTTTAACAGGCCCCTTGTGTTTTGTTTTCCCCATGATATCATCACCCTCCTATTACTTTGTAAAGCGTTTTCATATCTAAAAATTACCTGTAGATTGTGATTCTGTCAAATTCAAATTAAGGACGGGCTGTGACAGAAGAAGTAGCAGTAAGGTTTGATTCTCTAAGCTGTTGAATATCCTTCCGAATGAGAAGAGATAGGATAAAAGCAATGAAAAATAAGCCAGAGAACACCATGAGACTTTGTGTGTAATTGCCTGTTATATCTCGAATAAAGGATGAAAATAAAGGTCCTGCTAAACCAGCAGCGGCCCAAGCGGTCAGAATATAACCGTGTATTGCACCAAGTTGTTTCGTACCAAACAAATCTCCAATATAGGCTGGAATTGAGGCAAACCCCCCTCCATAGCACGTATAAATGATCGCCATCACGATTGAAAAGATAAGTGGTTCTTTTAAGTAGGGAAGTAAGGGAAAAGCGATGAGCTGTATACTAAAGAAAATCGTATACGTATTTGGCCTTCCGATATAATCAGAGAAGGATGCCCAGCCAATTCGTCCTAGCCCATTAAAAGCACCTAAAACACCAACAAGAGTAGCTGCAGCGCCTGCAGTGAATCCAACACTTTCTTGAGCAAGAGGCGACGCTACTGAAATAATGGCAATTCCGCACGTGATATTAATAAAGAGCATGAGCCACAAATAATAAAAACGCCGTGTTTTGATCGCTTCATTTGCTGTGAGCTGTGATAAATCTTGAGGGAATTTTCTTTGACTTGTTTTCAACACGTCAAATTGTTTGATGTCATCTGGCGTTGGTGGTGATAAATAAAGAGATGAGATCACCATGATCGTAAAATAGGAGAGTCCAAGAATATAAAAGGTATTTGCGATATCAACTTTTTCAATGAGAAATTGAATAATTGGGCTGCAGATAAGTGAAGCAAATCCAAAACCCATAATGGCTAAACCGGTTGCAAGTCCTCTTCGATCCGGAAACCATTTGACTAATGTTGATACAGGTGCAATATAGCCTACACCTAATCCTATTCCAGCAAGTACACCATAAAATAAATAGAGGAGAGGCAGTGAAGACATGTGGACAGCGAACCCTGACCCAGTCATTCCAATGCCAAAGAAAATAGCTGAGAAGAGCCCCGATGCCCTTGGGCCATACTTTTCAACGAAATGTCCCATGAAAGCAGCAGATAAACCTAAAAATAAAATAGCAATGCTGAAGGTGAGGCTTATTTCTGTTAATGACCACTGAAAGGTTTGATGTAAAGGATTCGTAAAAACACTCCATGCATAAACAGACCCAATAGATAAATGGATTCCCACAGCACTTGTCGCAATGAGCCAACGATTTTTTGATTTGTTCATTGTGTTCCCCCCATATAAAGCAATCAAAAAGTTTGATAAGATAGAAATATGTTACATTTTTATGACTTTTTAAAATAATATCACAATTTGATTGGTTCATATAACTAAATTTGTGTTGAAAGGAAGATCATACAATGAATCCTTCTGTTAAAACGAAACGAGTCATACACCAATATCGTGAAGGAAAATTTACCTGCAAAACAGATGAAGTTGTAGAAGAATTTCCTTTAACTGTGATGGTGAATGGAGAAGAGTTTGTGACACTCGTTTGTTCACCAGAGCATTTGAAAGAATTGGTTATCGGCTTTTTAGCTTCAGAAGGAGTCATTCGATTTGAAAATGAGATTAAAAGGTTTACAATAGATGAAAGTATGGGCTTTGCATATGTTGATTTAATCCACTCAAGTCGTTTTCATTCATCAGACTTTACAAAACGAGTGATTGGTTCTTGCTGTGGGAAAGGGAGACACTTTTATTTTCTCCAAGATGTGAAGACTGCAAAAACAGCCATTGATCAAATTAACATTTCTGCTGAAACCTGTATGCACTTAATGAAGTGTTTACAAGACGAAAGCCAATTATTTCGACATACTGGTGGTGTGCATAATGCTGGACTGTGTGACACAGAGAAGCTATTCATCACTAGAACTGATATAGGAAGACATAATGCTTTGGATAAAATCTATGGATATTGTTTACTTCACCGAATCCCACTTAGAGATAAAATCCTTGTGTTTAGCGGCCGGATATCGTCGGAAGTTCTGTTGAAGGCAGCGAAACTAGGAGTATCTATTGTGATATCAAAATCAGCACCTACAGAGCTAGCGCTTAAAATGGCAGAAGAATTAAATATCACGACAGTTGGATTCGTCAGAGGAGGATCTTTTAATATCTATACTCATCACCAGCGTATTACAGAATAGGAGGCAAAGTATGGTCAGTATTTTGGATAAAAGACATCGATCATTGCGCGATTTAAGAATCTCGGTAACCGATCGCTGTAACTTTAGATGTACGTACTGTATGCCTGCTGAAATCTTTGGACCAGATTTTCCTTTTTTGAATAAAGAAGAGCTGCTTAGTTTCGAAGAAATTGAACGACTTGCTACCCTTTTTGCAAAGGACTTAGGTGTGGTGAAATTACGCATCACGGGCGGTGAACCTTTAATGCGTAAAGATTTGTCCATCTTAATAGAAAAGCTCGCAAAAATCCCAGGAATCGAAGACATCGCTATGACAACCAATGGAACGCTTTTACCTTTATATGCTGATAAGTTAAAGAAAGCAGGTCTTCAGAGAGTTACTATTAGTTTGGATTCATTAAATCCCGAACGTTTTAAGCAAATGAATGGAAGGCATATTTCCATCCAAAAAGTGTTTGATGGAATTAAGGCTGCAAAAAAGGCTGGACTTGCTATTAAGATCAATATGGTTGTCCAAAAAGGTGTGAATGATCAGGATATCTTACCAATGGCAGACTATTTTAAAAAAGAAGGACACATTCTGAGATTTATCGAATTTATGGATGTCGGCAATACAAATAAATGGAATCTAGAGCATGTGATGACGAAAAAAGAGATAATTGATCTGATTGATTCAAAATATCCTATCAAACCAGAACCCCCTCGATATGCGGGTGAAGTAGCCAATCGCTTTTTTTACGAAGATGGTTCAGGAGAGATTGGCATTATTTCTTCTGTCTCAGATGCTTTTTGTGGATCATGTAATAGAGCAAGGCTATCTGCACGCGGTGAATTGTTCACATGTCTCTTTGCATCTTCGGGTTTTGATCTGAAACGGATCATTCGTACGACAGAAAATGATGAAGATATAACGAAAATATTGAAGGAGCTATGGTCAAATAGACATGATCAATATTCAGCCGAGAGAGAGCAAAAGAAAGATCAGAAAAAAGTTGAGATGTCATACATCGGTGGGTAGTGACAACAAAGTATCATGATCATGTATTTTTGAAAAGAAGAGGAAATGGCATAATCACTGTTGAAAATCTTTTTTTGAAAACAGGCTGATTCATCATATAAACGCAATCATCATAAAAAAACAGCAGAGGGTTCTGCTGTTTTTTAAAATGCTATTTTTTGCCTCAAAAACCGTCAGATAAGTGTGGAAAATAGATTTTCAATCATACTGCGCTGCTTTACTTTTACAGGAGCTGTGATAACATCGAATCAATCTTTACCAGCTCGATTTTTTCACTCCTGGGATATGGCCTTTATAAGCAAGCTCACGAAAAGCAATCCTAGACATTTTGAACTTCCGTAAGTAACCTCTAGGACGGCCCGTTAATTCACAGCGGTTTTTTAAGCGAGTGGGAGAGGAATCTCTAGGTAATTTCTGCAAAGCTTCAAAGTCACCTTTTTCTTTTAACTCTTTCCTTAATTCCGCATATTTCAAAACAAGCTGCTGCCGCTTTTTTTCTTTAGCAATCTTTGATTTCTTTGCCATTTAAAACCCTCCTGGTTTAATTGTGTATTTTCCATTGAAAGGGGTCTTCAAACGTTGTCCAATCTTGATCAAATTCCTCAGGAGTGAGTAAGCATTGATCAAGTGTGCGAATGATATCTGCTTTAGGTAAGTCCACACCGATAAAAACCAGTTTAGTATGTCGATCGCCAAACTCTGCGTCCCACTCATCAAGAAGCTCTGGTTCCTGATTTAAAATCCGTGCTTTTTCTTGCTCGGACAAGGCATCAATCCAGTATGCAATAGGTTCAATTGCCACGGATTTTCCGGCTTGTGAAATTAAAATGGTTAAATCATTATGTGTGGCAAGCCATGTAAATCCTTTAGCGCGAACAATCTGCTCAGGCATCTGATCTAACCAATTATTCAGCCTGCCGGTATGAAAAGGGAGTCTTCTTTCATAAACAAATGATGAGATTTGGTATTCTTCTGTTTCCGGCGTATGCTGAGAATGTCCAGCGTTGATTTCTTTTATCCAGCCAGCAGAAGCACTGGATTTTTCAAAGTCGAATAAACCAGTATTCAAAATGTCGCTTGGCTGTACTTTACCTTTTGTGGTTCTTATGATAGTTGCTTCTGGTTGAAGTGTGGTTAGCACGTGCTCAAGTCGATCTAGTTCTGATGGTGATACAAGATCACATTTATTGATAATCAGCACGTCACAAAATTCAATTTGATCAATGAGTAAATCGGAAATTTCACGTTCATCATCATCGGAAACGGCTTCTTTACGATCTAATAGACTTTCTCCAGATTGGAAATCAGTCCAGAAACGGTTTGCATCTACCACTGTTACCATCGTGTCTAGCCGGCAAAAGCGTGTCAAGTCTATGCCCATTTCTTCATCGATGTAAGAAAAAGTTTGAGCGACAGGGATTGGTTCACTAATACCTGTTGACTCAATGACGATATAATCGATATTACCAGCCTTACAAAGGCGTTCTACTTCGATTAATAAATCCTCTCTCAATGTGCAGCAAATACAACCATTAGATAGTTCAACAAGTTTCTCATCTGATCGAGAGAGCTCGCCGCCTTGCTTGACTAATTCCGCATCAATATTAATTTCACTCATGTCATTTACAATAACAGCTACTTTTAATCCTTTACGATTTTGAAGAACATGATTTAATATCGTTGTTTTTCCCGCTCCTAAAAAGCCGCTTAATACTGTAACAGGTATTCGTTTATTCATTTGTTTCTGTCCTTTTGAAAATGCTCATTTTGTTTTCCGCCTCACTTAAAAGTAATCATTACGATTTAAAACTTAAAAAATTATTTTGTTTCTCTATGAAGGGTATATTTCTTTAATCGAGGAGAATATTTTTTTAATTCCAATCGGTCTGGATTTGTTCGTTTATTTTTTGTAGTGATATAGTTTCTGTCACCTGTTTCAGTACAGGCTAAGGTGATTTTCACACGCATAAGTGATATGATCCTCCTTTAATTCGTAATAGTTACGATTTGTATTTTAAAATGATAAAGGCTGATTGTCAAGCTTAGTATCAAATGATCAATGCCAAATCACAAAACAAAGGGGTATCGAATTTTAATTGATACCCCCATCCTTTAATAAAAGTCACCGAGTTCTTGTTCGTAATCACCTTCGTACTGCTGGACATCACTAGGGATCTCTTGGAGAAAGGCTAGTCCTCCTAGTACAAGCATCAAAATGATGGCGATGAATGAGAGAATGACTGCGGCAATACTTGAAATGGCGAACAGTGTCTGCATTTTCATCATCTTAGCATATTGTTCTAACAAGTCTTCGTAAGAAGTATCAGGAGCTTGAATCAATTGTTCAGCTGCTTTCACAGATTTTTGTACATGTATCCCCATCATAATGAGGAAAACGCCAAGGGCAGCAGGAAGAACAAGCCAAAACCCAATAAGGATCGAAAGTCCACCTGAAATATAGAGAAAGATACTACCAACTTTTCCCCACTTTGCTATTGAATGAAGAGATTGAATGATTTTTTCAGTTTGTTGCAATCGTGTTCACTCCTTTATGTATTCACTCTTTATCATACTTGAGCAAGTAGTACTTTAGGAAGAGTGAATGTTGAACAATTAAAAATGTTTCTATCTTCACTTTACTATTTATGGATAAATAAATTATTTTCAAATAAGAAAAAAGTAACATTTACTATGATTTTTAACGACAAATTATGTCATAAATAAGGATAGTAGTTAAAAATAATTAGTAAAAATATCAAAATATGTTGTTAGTTGTCTTTAGATTGGTTATTATTGTGTTGTATTACCATAAAAATTGGAAGGTGGAATTCATATGTTAGATCGTTTTTTAAACAAAATGACCAATGTTCAACCTGCAGCTGCTAGATGCATTTTGCAAAAATTAGTAACTTCTTGCAAATCAGCACCAACTTGTTTCCTTCAAGGTGTTGGAACTTTCCGTTACTACGTGGATCGTGACACAGGTGAGATTTGTACTAGCCAAGAACGCGTTAGATGCGGCTGCTAAATCTAGGTATCTTATTTAATAGGATGTGAACGCATGAGCATATCTTCAATTTCATTCTTAACAGATGCTATGCAGACGTCGAACAGTCGTCAAGCGGGCCAGACATCAAATTCTTTTTTAACCCAAGCTGCGCAAATTGTTCAAGGCGACCATTCTCCAGAAGAGAGAAAGGCATTATTTCAACAACTGACTTTAGTTCAGCAAGGAAAAGATTTAGAGCTTCATGTTTCTAAATTAAAGGAACTAGAGGAAGAGGTTCAAAAAGAGGGGTCTTCTTCGTCCGTTACTGTGAATCAGCACGGTGATCAAGTAGACATTTCAAATGAAGCTCGCAGTGAGTTTGAACAAGCTGAGGAACAAGCATCAGCTTCAGGTGAAGCTAGTGAAATCGCTACAGGGGAAAAAGATAAGGATGTTCAGCCAAATCCACAATAATAAATAATGAGGCGTGTGTTTGATACTCTTCACATGCCTCATTTATCTTTATTTTGCAGGCAACCTTGAATAAAGACCATCCGGAAAAGGTGCCGCATATGAGATTGTTTCATCGTCTTCTACCATGATGTAATATGGAAACTCTTGAATCTGGAATGCCTCTATCAATTGCTCATCTACCGGGATAATTCGCATGTTGGTTTGGTTATCACGATATAATTCTTGATCCTTTTCTTGCCCATTCTTTAACAAGATACTAAATGAGACGTTTAATTTACGCTGTTCTTTCGTTTCTAGGAATTGTTCAAGTGACGGGATGCAGTGCGGACATGCTGTGTCAGTGAAAATAAGTAATTGCTGCATTTGATTTGTTTGCAGCAGATCATTCATATGAATGGGTGATGGTTGTTCGAGAAGCGGATGCACAAGTTTTTGTCCAACATGTTGAATAGGTAAGATGATCAGCTTCATCTGATGTTTTAAATAAGTGATGACTCCGACAGTTAATAAAAGACTGCAAAGAATAAGAGTGAGCTGTAAAAGTAAGATTGAATTCATCGTATATCGTCCTCTCAGAGTGAAGTTACGCAAAGCTATCATAATACAATTATCAAAAATATGTCAATTATACTAAATGGTGTAAGGTGGAGCATTTGATGAGTACAGTAAACCATTGTTTATATGCAATCTCCTATACTTGGAAAAGAAGTCGTTCTTATCTTCTTTTAACCTTGTTGGTCCAAGTGATCGTTGGTTTTATGCCCTTGGCTAGCGTCTGGATTATTCAAACATTGATTAATGAAATTATTTTATTTATGACTTCTTCAGGAGACATCCAAAAGGTTTTGTGGTTATTTGGGTTGCAAATGGTCATTGTGGTTTTAGGATATGGGCTTCAGTTCATTCTTCAGCTTAGTCAGCAGAAAGCGACAAATCTGATTGGTTTGCATTTGAAGGGTGAATTGCTTCAGAAGGCGATAAGGCTTCCGTTTATTACGTTTGAACACCCGTCTTTTTATAATGAAAGTCAACGTGTGATGAACAGTCATCAGCACGTTCTGAGTATGGTCAGGAGTATTTTCACAATCATGAGCGCGTTGATTACTGTTGTATCACTTCTCATTTACATGGTCGGTATCCACTGGGGCTTGGCGGTCATTCTGATCGTGTTTACCCTGCCTGTCTTGTGGATTGAACTTTTTTTTGGAGGTGCGCGTTATCAATTAAACCGCATGTTAACTGCCAATGATCGAAGAGAAATGTATGTGTCCGATCTTGTAGCACAAAGAGATTCTCTGAAGGAAATACGTTTATATGGAATAGGGAATTATCTTCTTCAAAAATGGAAAGGTCATTATGTAAAAAGTGCAGATGAGAAATATAAATTGCTTAAACGACAAGTCCGCTGGGAGATGGCGGGCGGATTGCTCATGACCTTTGCCTATGTGTGCTGCGGTCTTTTTATTGTCTTTCTTATTTTCCAAAAAAAAATCGCGGCGGGGACGTTTGTCGCTGTGCTGCAAGCTGTACAAAACATTCAAAGTGGTTTTCAAGATTTAACGAGGGAATTCTCTAGTTTATATGAAACGAGTCTTTATGTTGATGAAATGAGAACTTTTCAAAAGAGAGAAGAGGAAATTCATGAACAGTCAGAAAGTGCAGCATCGCTTCGGAGGATCGAGCATATTCAGTCCATCACACTAGAAAATCTCTCTTTTACTTATCCGAATATGAAAACGCCTGCTATTGAGCATATACATTTTCATATCAATAAAGGTGAACGTATAGCATTAGTCGGGGATAACGGATCAGGTAAAACCACCTTGATCAAATGTTTGACCGGCTTATACGATCCAGATCAGCCGAATATGCAGAAAGTCAATGGTGAGTCTATTTCCACCATTCATAAAAGGTCATATCATGCTAGAATGTCTGTTCTTTTTCAAGATTTTATGAAGTACGAATTCACTGTGAAAGAAAACATTGGGTTTGGCCGTATCGACGATATAGATGAGGAAGAGCGAATGATTTTAGCTGCGCGGCAAGCAGGTATAGAAAAAAGAATCAATCAAATGGAAGAAACGTATGATGCGCAGCTTGGCCGCTTTTTTGAAGAAGGCCATGAACTGTCTGGTGGACAATGGCAAAAGCTTGCGATGGCGAGAACCTTTTTTAGAGAGAGTGATTTTATCATTTTAGATGAACCAACTTCTGCTCTCGACCCACTGTCGGAGATTTCACTCATTCGAAAGTTATTCGATCATACGCAGGATCAAGGTGTTTTGTTTATTACACATCGTATGGGAGCGGCCCGCTTAGCAGACCGTATTATCGTTATGAAAGATGGTGCTTTCGTCGAAGAGGGGAACCATGATGAGCTTATGACGCTAAACGGAGAGTACAAAAGGCTTTACGAGGCACAATCTCAACTATTTCAACAAAAGGAGATGGTGTAAGGTGAGTGTCTTTTATTTCATAGGTGTCTATCTACTAGGAATCATTTTTGCAGGTGCATGGCTGGATAAAGTGAGAAAACAGACGGAGCATGTGCAGCAGATGAATGCTTATCGGCTGATGCCTCCATCTTTCGCAGCACCAATGTTTTATTTATTTTTGTCTGTTGAACTGGTTTGTACTGTTCATTTGTTCATTTGGAACATGTCTCTCGTACCTGCGATTGGTCTTACAGCACTTTTATGTATCTATACTGGAGCGGTCACGTTCAATTTATTGAGAGGGCATCGTGATATTTCGTGCGGCTGTGGAGGTCTTCTTGAAAATGAACGCCTTCATTGGGGGATTGTGATTCGAAATGTGCTGATGCTGGCTCTTGTACTGGGGTTATTTTATGTGCATTCCTATGTAGTGACGATTCCATGGCACTTCAAAATCATTTGTTTTCTAATTGCAGTGGCTGTCTGTTTCATCATAGCGGTCAGTCAAGAAATCATGTTATTCAAGCGAAAGTGGATCAATCAATTTGGATCAATTATAGAAGGAGATAAAATGAAATGACAGATATTTTATTAATCATTGTGTTATTGATTGTCATTGCTCAGCTGGCTGTGGTGTTTCTGCTTGCCCGTTTTATCGGGAAATTTATGAATAAAATAAAAACCCTTGATGGGATTGAGTTGAAGGAAGCAGAAGTGGGTGATCCGGCCCCGCTATTTCGAAACTATACGCATTTAGGGGAAAAGGTGATTTTAAAGGAATATTTGCAAAGCGGGAGAGCCGTGATGCTGTTATTTGTGAATTCTACTTGTATGACGTGCAAAAGCATTTTGGCTGATATGCAGCAGCAGATCTCTAGTGATGATGCTCAGTTCATTTTTATTAATGGAGATGAACAAGCGGATGATGCGTCGCTTCTTCAATTGCTGCCGGATCAAGCCGTTTATATGCGCTCTTCACAAATCATGGAGCTGTATGGGGTAACTGTTGTCCCGCAAGCGATTCTCATTGATGAACACGGAATCATCCTGCAAAGAAAATCTCTTCAAAATGCGAAACAGTTTGAACAGCTGTTGCACGTTTCATAAAAAAGCGTCTTTTTGATTTAGAGACGCTGCAACGTGTAGACAAACCCTCGCATTCGCCCGCAGTCCTGCGTGCCGGAGCTTACGAATGTCAAATTCGCTCCGCTGCGTCCTAGATTTCAAAGGTTTTCTATCACGCTGAAGAGAAGACAAAGGGCTAAAATACACATCATTTTAGCCCTTTGTCAACAATCTGAATGGTTAGAGATACTGGTTTTATAATTCTTTTCCTAGTATATCTAAATCGTACCTGCTGCCGTCCATTTCTGCGATGCGTGGCAGGTGTCCCCAAGTCTCAAAGCCGTGTTTTTTAAATAGTCGAATGCTGGCTTCGTTGTGCCCGAAAATAAAGGCAAGCAATGTTCGGATGCCTAATGAGGGCGCCAATTCAATGGCCTCTTGTAAGAAAAGCGATCCTAAGCCTTTTCCTCGATAGTCTTGGTTCAAATAAATACTCAATTCAACGGTTCCGTTGTATGCAGGTCTGCCGTAAAATGTTTCAAAGCTGAGCCAGCCATAGATATTTCCTTCTTCATCTGTTTTTACATAGAGAGGTCTTTTCTCTGAATGATTCAAAAACCATTGCCTGCGGTCTTCAACTGTAACAGGTTCTGTATCGGCGGTCGCTTCTCTTGAAGCAATGGTTGAATTGTAGATATCGACGATCGCTTTGAGGTCATCTTCTGTTGCAATGCGGTTGAAAGTTTTCACAATAAAGTCCCCCATCTTTTTTTCATTCATCATACATATTATCGATGCGATTGCGCAAAATAAAAAGAAAAATGATTTCGTGTGTATATATTTTTTGAAAAGTGTTCAGAATGTTGCTGAGGTGATGAAAAATGAGAGAGGAAGAAAAGAAACGTACTTCCAAAATCACAAAAGTTCAGCAATTTTTCCGTAAGCGCTGGGTATTCCCTGCTATTTACTTGGTCAGCGCAGCGGTCGTGTTAACAGCAGTTCTTTGGTATCAAGCTGTATCAAAAGATGTGAAAGATCAACTATCTGATGGAAATCAAGCAGGACAAGAACAGCGTGATGATGCCGTTGAAGTTGGAAAGCCAATTGAAAATGTTGCAATGCCGGTCCAGAATTCTGATAATGTTTCTGTCGTGAAAAAGTTCTATGAAGCAGATGCTGATCAAAAAGAAAAAGAAGCAGCACTTGTAAACTATAATAACACCTATACCTTAAGCAAAGGTATTGATCTTGCAGATAAAGATGGCAAAGTGTTTGATGTCACAGCTGCTCTTAGTGGAACAGTGGTTCAAGCGAAAAAAGATCCAGTTCTCGGTCATGTCGTTGAAATTGAACATGAAGATGGATTGTCAACTGTTTATCAATCGTTGTCGCAAGTGAGTGTAAAAGAAGGCGATGAAGTGAAGCAGAATGATGTTATCGGTGCTTCAGGTAAAAATCTTTATGGTGCTGAAAGCGGTAACCATGTCCATTTTGAAATTCGTATGGAAGGTTTAGCGCTCAATCCACTTAGCTTCATTGATAAGCCCGTTTCTACTATTGAAAAAGCAGCACAAGAAGTGACGGAAGAAGCAAAAGAACCTGCTCAGCCAAAGGCTGATGAAAAAACGAAGGAACCTGCTGCTGAAGATAAGGCCAAAGAGCCTGCTGGAGAAAAATCTGAAGAAAAGTCTGATGAGAAGGGGAAATCCTCTGATCAAGAAAAGTCTTCAGATTCCTCTAAAGACAGCAGTCAGTTAGAAGAAACAAAACAATCTTAATGTCTTGCAAGATCCTCTGTGTAGATGACTACACAGAGTTTTTTTCTGTCTTAAAAAGATCCTCCGCCACGCGGCGGAGGATGTACTATAAGGCTATAAGGCGGCAGGTCCTTCTTCACCTGTTCGGATGTTAATTGTATTTTCTATTTCATATATAAATATTTTCCCATCCCCTGGTTCGCCTGTGCGAAGTACTTTTTGTGCTGTTTCAACGACCTGTTCGACAGGTACCTTGCTCAGGACGATTTCGATCTTTAATCGTTCGTACACGTTGCTTTCCTTTTTGACGCCGCGGTATAGCTCTGTATGTCCCTTTTGTAAGCCGCAGCCGTGCACATTTGAAAAGGTAATAGAGGTGACACCAATCTTTCCAAGCTCCACCTTTAATGTTTCAAAATTAGCTGGACGTGTGACAATCTCCACTTTATACATTTTGCTCATCGAGACACCCCTTTTTCTTTAATCTTGATATGCTTTTTCGCCGTGCATGGTTAAATCAAGACCCACTGATTCTTCTTCTTCGGTTGCTCGAATCTTGAAGAAGATATTGACGACTTTGATGATCACGTATGTTACAACAGCAACAAAGGCGTAAGTGGCAACAATGGCGACAACTTGCTTCCAAAGTAAGCTTGGATCTCCGTAAAATAAGCCATTGGCTCCGCCATCATTGACAGAGGTTGTTGCGAAAAGTCCTGTTGCAATGCCTCCCCAAGTACCACCAATTCCATGAAGGCCGAATGCATCAAGGGCATCATCATAGCCGAATTTGGCTTTGAGGGAGAAGACTCCCCAGAAACAGACGATCCCGCCAATGATTCCTATAATAATAGAAGCAAATGGAGTAACAAAGCCTGCGGCAGGTGTAATGGCGACAAGACCTGCAATGGCTCCAGAGATGGCGCCAAGCATTGTTGGTTTTTTGTTGATCATCCACTCGACTAATAGCCAGCCGATGATTCCTGCGGCAGCTGCTGTATTGGTGTTAATAAAGGCAAACATGGCGACGCTGTCTAACGTCAGGGCGCTCCCAACGTTAAAACCAAACCAGCCAAACCAGATGACAGCTCCGCCAAGAAGTGTGTAGATCAAGTTATGCGGGGAAGAACTTGCTGCTTCTTTTCGCTTCCCAAGAACAATTGCAATGATTAGACCGGCAACACCGGATGAGATGTGAACCACGTTTCCTCCAGCGAAGTCAAGCGCGCCCATTTCTCCAATCCAACCACCGCCCCATACCCAGTGTGCGACTGGCGCGTATACAAATGTGACCCAAAGGAGTGTAAACACGATCACTGCCGAGTAACGAATACGTTCGGCAAAGGCACCTGAGATGATGGCTGTTGTTAAGACGGCAAAGGTCATTTGGAACATCATGAACAATGAATGTGGGATGGTATCGCTATATGAACCAGGCTCAAAGCCCACGCCTTTTAACCCAACCCATTCAAAGCCCCCGATCCATGCATTGCCTGGCGCAAAAGCCAAGGAATAGCCAAACACGATCCAGACGATCGAGACGATGGCCAGTGATGTTAAGCTGTGCATTGTTGTACTTAACACGTTTTTACTTCTCACAAGTCCCCCGTAGAATAAAGCTAAACCCGGTGTCATTAACCACACGAGTAGTGTGCAGAAGAACATAAATACTGTATCACCCATTTGCATGCTGCATTCCCCCGAATCATTCAGAATTAATTGATTTCTTAATTCTTCATTATAGAGAGAAAAGTCACACATAACATATACATGTAAGTTTATCTAACATGTTTTTTGGTTATGTTCAATATAAATGGATGAAACGTTCGTAAAAAATGAGAAAAAACGTGCGTTGATCACGAAAATAAAGGTCGTTTGACCTATAAAATGGAGCTGAGAAACAGTTTGGTTCGCTCCTCTTGAGGGGAATCGAACAATTCCGATGGGATCCCTTCTTCGACGATACGTCCTTCGTGCATATAGACGACACGATCGGCGACTTCTTTTGCAAAGCCCATTTCATGTGTAACTATGACCATTGTCATGCCTTCTTTTGCGAGGCTTTTCATGGTTTGCAGCACCTCGCCTACAAGCTCTGGGTCAAGGGCAGACGTAGGCTCGTCAAATAACATGACATCAGGTTTCATGGCGAGAGACCGTGCAATGGCAACACGCTGCTTTTGGCCGCCTGATAGTTTAGAAGGATACACCTTGGCTTTATCCGCAAGTCCGACTTTTTCTAACAAGACTTTGGCTTCAGCGATGGCCTGTGCTTTCTTTGTTTTCTTCACCATTAAAGGCGCTTCGATGATGTTTTCAAGCACAGTTTTGTGCGGAAAGAGATTAAAATGCTGAAACACCATGCCTATTTTTTGTCTCATTTCGTTTAGTTGATCACGCTTTGGTTGAACAGGGCTGCCATCAATGATGATCTGACCGTCATTTTTTATTTCTAAAAAGTTCATACAGCGGAGCAAGGTGCTTTTTCCAGAGCCGCTCGCCCCAATTAAGACGACGACATCATTTTCATACACGGTGAGATCGATATCCTTTAAGACATGAAGATTCCCGAAGTATTTATTGAGTTTTTCAACACGAATGATTTCCTTTGATTCTGTCATGCTTCTCCTCCTAATGGTCACTGACTGAAAGTTTCTTCTCAAAGGTTTGGACAGCGAATGTTAACAGCAGGACAAGAACTAAGTAATAGACAGCCACAACAAGTAAATACGTCATATTGTCAAAGCTGTTGGAGCCTTGAGTGGTGGCTACGTTAAATAGTTCATTGACGCTGATAAAGGCGGCAAGTGATGAGTCTTTTAACCCGATAATGAACTGATTACCGAGAGGGGGAAGGGCGCGCCGCATCGCTTGCGGGAGAATGATACGTCTCATGGTTAAAAAGCGGCCCATTCCAAGAGAACGTCCTGCCTCTTTTTGACCTTGGTCGATTGATTGGATGGCGCCTCTGAATATCTCTGCTATATAGGCACCATTATGAAAGGCAAGCGCAATGGAAGCAGCCCAGAAGTCAGGTATATTTAATTCCGTGAGTCCAAAATATAGGATAAAGATTTGCACAATCAGTGGTGTTCCGCGTACAAGGAAGATATAGGCATTGGCGATATATCCGAAAATCGCGACGCGGGATATTTTCAGTAAAGCAAAGAAGAGCCCAATGAACATACCGATGAAGATGCTGATCACAGTTAGTTGTAAGGTGAGCAGCATCCCCTCTAAGAAAATGCCTCTAGAATCAATCAGCGTCTGAAAAAAGTGTGATAGGGTAGGCAAAATAATCATCTCCATTTGAAGAAAGTGCGCCTGGAAAAGGGCGCACAATCGTGGTTTTAATCCTGTTTAACGGTAATATCTTCGTCAAAATACTTTTCGCTAATTTGTCTTAATGTTCCGTCTTTTTTTAGTGCATCAATCGCATCGTTGATCTCTTCTATGAGCTGTTTATTCTCTTTTGACACAGCGATTGCTTGCTCACTTTGTCCGAGTCTTTCCTGCGCTTCGATTTTTAATTTTTTCTTCATGGCTTCTGCACCTGTGGCAAAATCAGTCACGACCGCATCGTGTTTTCCGTTGGCTAGTGCTTCTAAAGCGACCACATCACTGTCGTAATATTTTGGTTCCTGCCCGCTATGTTCTTTCGCAATATCAGCGTAGGACGAGCCTTTTGATACAGCGATTTCTTTGTCTTTTAAGTCATCAGCACTTTGAATGTCTGCTCCAGGTCTTGTGAAGATTTGCGGACCGGAATAGTAGTAGGGTTTAGAAAAAAGGACGTGTTTTTTTCGTTCCTCATTGATGGTATGACTCGCAACTGCCGCATCAAATTTCCCTGCTTTCACGCCTTCGACAATACCTGCGAATTTATATTTTTTCTGTACAGGCTCGAGACCGAGCTTGTCGCTAATCGCGTTGCCTACATCGATATCAAAGCCGGACATCTCGTTTCCATCCATGTAACTGAATGGGTGAAATTCCCCTGATGCTGCAAAAACAAATTTTCCATCTTCCAAAATCGGCGACCCTTTCGCTGTAGAATTACGTTTATCTCCGTTCCCATTTGTTTCATCTGAACCACACGAAGACAGAAGTAATACTGCAACCGAAAAAAGGGCTGGGACCCAAAACCGTCTTTTTTTAATAATATGCTTCTCCTCCTTTTCAGCCGTTCTCCTATAAGGAGAAAGTAGGCTTTCAAACACGAAATGAATATTACCATCTCTTCCTCATATTCTCAATTTTGTATGTGCTTTTCTAAGGTGCTCCCTTTTTAAAATGTATGTCTTGCTGTTCCAAGAGAGAACTTGAATTGATAAGGGTAAAAAAGGGAAATGAATCTCATAATAACGGAAGGATAGGCAAAGAACATGGCATATAACAAAGAGGGGGGTCGGTGTATGAACAAGTGGAGAGACAACCGAAAGGTCTTTTTGACCGCTATTGCCTTTGGAACGATGTTAAATCCACTGAATTCCTCGATGATTTCTTTGGCCTTGCATCAAATTCAGCATGAGTTTGGTTTGTCGTTTACGACCGTATCCTGGCTCATTTCAACTTTTTATTTAGCCAGTGCGGTGACGCAGCCGGTGAGCGGCCGGATTGGGGATCATGTGATGAGCCGGAGAACATTATTTTTATTTGGGTTGGCTCTCGTGGCCATTTCGGCCATTTGTGCCCCTTTTGCCCCGACTTTTGCGGTGCTGATTGTGATCCGGCTGTTGCAGGCGATTGGAAGTAGTGCCATTTATCCTTCGGGTGTTGGACTCATTCGGGATCATATTAAGGAAAGACAGGGATCGGCATTAGCGGTATTGTCCATTTTTGCTTCAGCGATGACAGCACTCGGACCAACGCTTGGCGGGTTTTTGATGACAATCGGCGGCTGGCCGGCTATCTTTTTAGTGAATCTGCCTTTTATTCTGATTAGTTTCTTTCTTGGGCTATCTTTGTTTCCGAAGGAGCAGAAGAAGAGAAAGCTCCGCATAGGAGAGACTGTACGAAAGCTCGATTTGCCAGGGATGCTTCTTTTTACAGCTTGTATTGTACTCCTGCTTTCATTTTTATTATCACTTGCAGATGGTATTCAGTATGTACAGGGCATTCTTTGTCTCCTGAGTGCAGGTGCTTTTATCTGGTGGGAATATCAGGTGGATGAACCGTTTATTCAAATTCGGATGTTTCGCAAGGAGAAGCGGCTGTCATTTGTGTATGTGCAATTTATCATCTTAAATATTTTTTTCTATTGTCTCTTTTTTGGTTTGCCGAGTTATTTCCAAGATGAATTAGGCTGGCGTGTGGAGATGACGGGTCTTTTTATGCTGTGTATGTCTGGGGTGAGCATCATTGTGTCGCCGCTGACAGGAAAGTGGGTGGATCGCGGGGATGAACGACATCCGATTTTAGCAAGCACAGTATTGATGCTGGGTGGAGCTTCTGCGATGACATTCTTTTTTATTCCTGCGCCCTTATGGGGGAAAGGAGTGGTTCTTGCGTTACTTGGACTCAGTTACGGCATTGGAAATGTGGCGCTTCAAGCTGCAATGCTAAAAGCGAGTCCTCAGCAAATGATTGGTACATCCTCCGGGCTTTTTCAAACATGCCGGTACCTTGGTTCCATTCTGTCATCTGCCGTGCTTGGCATGCTGTTTGGTGAGGAAATCGCTGGTTCCCATTTTGAGCAGTTAGGGTGGACGTTAATCATCATTTCTCTTATTGGCATTGGCGTAAGTCTTTATTTTTCAAATATGGTCAGAGGGAGACAGCCCATAAAAAAAGCGGCCGGATAAAGTGGAAGAAGAATCTTCATCACTTTATCGCAAGCCGCTTAAGAATTGGACAGGTCAGAGCCCTGATCCTTTTGCTTCCTTCTGAATATTTTCCCCATCATTGTCTCATAGAACGTCACGATGCGATCAATTGGAGAGTCAAAGAACTTCCATAATTTATTCATGATAAAGACAACCACAATCGATACGACCAAGCTGCCTAAGACATCAAGTGGATAATGGTGCCCGACCCAGATGCGGGAGAACCCTGTAAGTAATCCAAAGACGAGCAAAATGTTGCCGAGCTTTTTATTACGGGATCTAATGGCTAATGAAAGAGCCAGTGCGCCTGTTGTATGGTCACTTGGGAAGGAAGCATCTGCTGAGTGCGGGATGAGTGTGTCGACTTTATGCGCCACAAACGGCCGCTCTTCATAATAAAACAGTGTAATAGCAAAATTGACGATGAGTGCCACGATGCCTGTTACACCGGAGAAGAAGACATGTTTCTTAAATTTGTGATTACCTAAAAACCAGCATATCAATAAGACAAGGGCATACACAAGAATGGCCTTTTTCGTAATGAAAATCATGGCCTGATCTAAAAACTCAGAATGATGAGCCATCCCGTGTATGACTTTAAACAATTCGTAATTCAAAACATCACCTATACCTTCGCTTAACGCCAACTATTTTTCAAACAAGCCTGTATGCTTTATTTGAAATATCCTATATTTTAGCATGTTTCCGGTGAAGTTTAAAACAGAATCCTATTCTGATAGTGAGACCTTTTGTGCTTTTGCTTCTTGGGGTTTTCGTTCGCTCCAGTAAAAAACGCCCATGCTTAGCAAGACAACGATGCCTGCAATGAGATACACATTTGAGAAGTCTGTGAAGCTGACAAGAAGACCAAATACAAATGAACCAGCAGCAATGCCAGTATCATATAGTGTAAAGAAAGTGGCCGTTGCATAGCCCGTACGGTGAGCTGGAGAGTGCTGAATCGCTAGTGTTTGCAAACAAGGCACCAAAGATCCATAGCCAAGGCCAATCACAGCGCCTGATAAAAGAAGCATTGTCGCTGAATGTGTAGCCGTCAGCATCCATAAACCTATTGCAAAAAGGGCAATGGATGGATAGATCACAATGTGAGGTCCTACTCGGTCAAAAAGTCTGCCTGTAAACGGACGTGATCCAAGCATCGCAGCCGCAAAAACAATGAAAAAATAACTGCTTGCATCCATCAGATGAAGTGAATTGGCATAAACTGAAATAAATGAAATGATTGGCGAATAACAGAAGGAAATAATGATTCCGACTGCCGCTGTTTTTAATGCACCTTTTTCAAACAGGTGAGAAAAAGTGAATCGAAAGACGACGCTTCCTCCGTTTTCGGGCTCTGGCTGTCTAATCATGATAGTAAAAGCTGCTCCGATGGTCACGATGATGGAAAAGAGAAGGAATAAGGAATGGAATCCTACTTTTCCTACTTGATTCAGTGCGATAAACGGACCAATGACCACTGCGAGGTTCATTGACATCACAAAGTATCCTAAGCCTTCCCCGCGTTTGTTTTTCGGGATCATATCGGCAGCAATGGCACTCGCTACTGTCGTCAAAATGCTAAAAAAGATTCCTTGTACAAAACGCAGCATGAGCAGCGGTTGGAATTGATCAATCGGAATGTATAAATAAGTGAGTAAGGCAAAAGCCGTTGAAGAGAAAATTGCCATGCGTTTTTTGCCGAATTTCTCAATAATGGCTCCGGAAAACGGTCTCGTCACAATGGCGGATAATAAGAAGACCGTCACAAGGAGTCCGCCCTGTGTTTCTGTTCCATTTAGTTCATCCATTGTGTAAATGGGCAACAATGTCAAAAGGGCATAAAAAGAGGTGAATGTAAATAAATTCACCAGGACAATCATGATAAAGTCTCTCGTCCAAATGCGTTCGTTCATGATGTATGTCACTTCCTATTCAGTTGATAATTTGTGTAAAAGGGTATGGAGGAGTTGTTTTTCTTCGTAGGTAAAGTCTGAAAGACATTCTTCTTCAAATTGTTCTATCGTGTGCTTAATTTCTTCAAATCGAGCTTTTGCATCATCTGTCATCACGATGAGATTTTCACGTTTGTCTTTTCCTTGTACGCGCTTCACCCAGCCGTTTGCTTCTAGACGGGTGACGGTTCTGGTAATGGTTGGTGCTTCGACGTTCAAATATGTCCAAATGTCTTTTTGTGTTTTCGGGCCGAATGTATCCAAACAAAAAAGTACAGTCCACTGGGACATGTACAAGTCATAAGCAGCAAGCGCTTCGTTCGCCTTTTTAGACAGCAGCCTGGCGCTTTGATGTATTTGATGTAAACACTCTCTGTTTAACGTATCCATATGCTCACCTTTATTAAATATTTATCTAGGTAAATAAATTCACCTTTTCTATTTTACGTGCTTGATCCATGCTTGTAAAGTGAAAATTTTCGCCACCCGAAATGAATTTTTTATTTTGCCTTTTCTGATAAATCCCTTGTCCCATCTTCATTTTTAGCATATTCCCTATGCAATGCTAATACACTGTTACAAACCTGACAAAGAGAGTGTTTGAGGTGAGGGATCGTGTTTGGCATTTACTACCTAATGGATGAGAAATTACGACGAACAAGCGCTGCTAAAAATGGATAATCTTCATACGGATCTCATTTCACACTTCTCACATCCATTTTAGGGAGGTCGAGTGGTGTGCACGATTACATCAAAGAGCGAACAATCAAGATAGGAAAGTATATCGTGGAGACAAAGAAAACCGTTCGTGTTATTGCGAAAGAATTTGGAGTCTCTAAAAGTACTGTACACAAGGATCTAACAGAAAGACTGCCAGAAATTAATCCAGATCTGGCTAATGAAGTGAAGGAGATACTGGATTATCATAAATCAATCCGCCACTTGCGAGGAGGAGAAGCCACCAAGTTAAAGTATAAAAAAGAAGAAATTTTAGAAGGCGAGCCTGTGAAACAGTAAGCTTAGTTCTTTGTTCATAAACATGATATATATATCTTCCTCATATCGGTAGTTTCTAACCACAAATTTTGTAAAGACTTTTGTAAAGAAATATCTTTTTTTCTGCAAATTATGATAGAATATATAATTAGGGCAGAATGTGGTATTTGCTATGGAAACAGATTTTCAAGGAGGATATATATAGATGTTTGCTAGGGATATTGGAATTGATCTTGGTACTGCCAATGTACTGATTCATGTCAAAGGAAAAGGAATTGTGTTGAATGAACCATCTGTAGTAGCACTTGACAAAAATAGCGGGAAAGTACTGGCTGTTGGAGAAGAGGCTAGACGTATGGTTGGACGTACGCCTGGGAATATTGTTGCGATTCGACCATTAAAAGATGGCGTAATTGCTGATTTTGAAGTAACGGAAGCAATGCTCAAGCATTTTATTAACAAATTAAATGTAAAAGGGCTGTTCTCTAAGCCTCGTATGCTCATCTGCTGCCCAACAAACATTACATCTGTTGAGCAAAAGGCGATCAAAGAAGCTGCTGAAAAAAGCGGCGGGAAGCATGTATTTCTTGAAGAAGAGCCAAAAGTAGCAGCCATTGGTGCTGGTATGGACATTTTTCAGCCAAGTGGAAACATGGTCGTAGATATTGGAGGCGGAACGACAGATATTGCTGTCATCTCTATGGGTGACATTGTAACCGCCTCTTCTATTAAAATGGCTGGAGACAAATTTGATCTGGAAATTTTGAATTACATTAAAAAAGAGTACAAGCTGTTGATCGGTGAGCGTACATCAGAGGATATTAAGATCCAAGTTGCAACGGTATTCCCAGACGCACGTAACGAAGAGATTTCGATTCGTGGACGAGACATGGTGACAGGATTACCAAGAACGATTACCGTCACAAGCAAAGAAGTAGAAGAAGCATTACGTGAATCTGTATCTGCGATTGTTCAGGCAGCGAAGCAAGTTCTTGAGAGAACACCGCCCGAATTATCAGCTGATATCATCGATCGCGGAGTCATCATTACAGGTGGCGGAGGTCTTCTAAACGGGCTTGATCAATTGCTTGCAGAAGAGCTGAAAGTACCAGTTTTCGTTGCTGAAAATCCTATGGACTGTGTAGCAGTTGGTACTGGCGTGATGCTTGATAATATGGACAAGCTGCCAAAGCGTAAACTCAGCTAATGATTCCCCTCATTCTTTTTAGAAAGAATGGGGGATTTTTATTAAAGAACCCTGCAAATATGCCGATATATTTCATAGAAGATTGTGTTGAGGTCATGTGAAAGAATCTTAATGAGGTGAGCACGTGTTAAAAGGACTATACACCGCAACATCTGCCATGATCGCTCAAGAGCGGCGGACAGAAATGCTTTCAAATAATATCGCAAATGCAAATACACCAGGGTATAAAGCTGATGAAGGGGCAATGCGGGCGTTTCCAGAGATGCTGCTGAGCCGAATGGAATCAGGACGTTTCCAAGCATCCTCAGGCAAAGGCTTTAATGTCCCGCAACAAACGCCGATTGGTGGAATTAATACTGGGACATATATGCAGGAACTGATCCCTCAATTTACACAAGGAACATTAAAAACAACGGATCAAACAACTGATGTCGCATTAGTAGAAAATAATGTGCCAATCAACCCGGAGACAAATCAAAAATCAGCGCTGTTTTATGCCGTCAACACACCAGAAGGCGTTCGTTATACGAAAAGTAGTTCCATTACATTGAACGCACAAAATCAGTTGACCATTGGTGGCCGTGCCCTTCTTTCAGTGACTGGTCAGCCGATTACAGTTCAGAGTGAGAATTTCAAAGTGAACGCAGATGGTACTGTAAGTGAAAATGGACAAAATCTCGGGCAAATCGATGTACGTGTCGCAATGGACACAAGAAATCTTGCGCGTGAAGGAAATGATTTATACCGTACGGCTGATAACCAGCCCCTTCCAAGTGCAGTAAATAACGGTCAAATGTCCTATACGTTAAGTCAAGGTGTATCAGAGCTGTCGAACGTTGATGTGACAAAATCATATACAGAAATGACAACAGCCTATCGAGCATTCGAAACAAACCAAAAAGTTGTTCAGGCGTATGATAAAAGCTTAGAAAAAGCTGTGAATGAAATCGGAAGAGTATACTAATCAAGAAATGAAAGGGAAAGGAGGATTCTCATGATTAGAACGATGATTAATGCAGCTGTGTCGATGAACGAGGTGCAAAAGCAGCTTGATATCATCAGTAACAACATTGCCAACAGTGAAACAACAGGATATCGTGCGAAAAACACCCGATTCTCAGAGCTGGTCAGACAGCAGTTTAATCAGGTAGATGAAAAAAATGAGCAGGTGGCAAACAGTCGTCTGACACCTGCTGGGCTACGGCTTGGAACTGGTACAATGGTCAATGCATCCATTAACTCATTGCAAGGCTCTATTAAAGAAACAGGCCGTGATCTTGATGTTGCATTTGGGGCGCCATCGCAGTATTTGCAGGTCAATGCCAGCGGTAATATCCGTTACACAAGAGACGGTTCTCTTTATTTACAGCCAGGCAATAACCGTAACCAAGTTCAGCTGGTTACAAGTGAAGGCCATCCGATTCTTGATGAAAACGGAAATGCGATCGTCTTAAATGCTAATTTTCGTGATATTTCCATTGATAAAAATGGACGGCTCACGGCTATTTCTAGAGATAATCAACCGAATCAGCAGGTGAATCTAGGCGTTGTACAAGTCAATAATTCTTCAGCACTCATCTCTGAAGGAGAGAATTTGTTCTCAGTAGACGGTAATTATCAAGGCGCATTAACGGCACTGAATGGGGCAAACCGCCAAGCCATTCAGCTTCAGCAAGGTGCACTTGAAACCTCAAATGTGGACATGTCTAAAGAATTAACTGATTTAATGACAACACAGCGCTCTTATCAGATGAACTCAAGAACCATTACGATGGGTGATCAGATGCTGGGATTAGTGAATACGATTAGATAATCAGCAGGCTGATGTCAGCCTCTCATGATAAAAAAGGCGGCTCTCTCAAAGTCGCCCTTTTTTTTATAAAAATCTGAGACATCTGCAAGTAGATCCTCAAGATCAATCCAGGCTTCTTTTCGTTCAAGACATGTGACGAGCGTGGCAATCTGCTCATCTGCTTTGGGCGTTTCGCTGTAGAGAAGGAATAGGATTTGGAACTTGATTCTTAATATATCAAACTGAGAAGCAACCGCTTCTTTTAGCCCTTTTTGTATATATTTCATTCCTTCATCTGTTAAATTTTCTTTAAAACAGGAACGCACAGTTTCGTAGAGACACGATACGTAGGAGTGCGCGGACTTCCGGTATGCTGGGAGACGAAGCGCTTTTTTAAAGTATTCTAGTGCTACCTTATGGCGGTTTTGTCTTGATTGAATAAAACCAGCATCATAATAAACGATTCCAAGCAGTTCTTGGTCATCAATCATTTTCACGTATTCGATAATCTCAATGAAAATAGCTTCTGCTTCCTCATATTTCTTTTGGTCGCTAAAGTTAAGGGCGAGCACAATTTTACAACGATAAATGCTATGGATATCCCCGTGCTTGGCGAAGATATCCATGGCTTTTTGAATATGACGAATCGATAACAACGAGTAGCGGTTGTTATAATAAACACCACTTGTACGAAAATGGAATTCTGCTTCCTCCAGCTCATCGTTTAGTAAGGGAAGGCGTCCTTCTGCCTTTTCAAGATAATGAATGGCGTCATTTTGATCGCTGTTTAAAGATTCGTATAGTCCGAGAAAGAAGTAAAAATAATATTGCAGTTCTTCGTTCATTTGATCCTTATGGAGCATCAGTTCATGTTTGAGTTTTTCTAAGTCCTCTGTCTGATTCATCCAGAGCTGATGACGGAATAGCATGAGTTGATAATGTAAATAAAGCTCCAGTTTCTTTGATAATTTACGTTTATGTTTTGATAGAGTTGTTTTGATATCTTCAGCCTTCGAAAAATGTCGATGCTTTAGCATTGTATACCACGAATGGAGAAGTTTTTTAATGGATTTATCGCTCATAAAATTCATTTTTACCCTCTTATTCAATCAATGATGTAATATATATTACCATATTTGTGAAAAAACAATGAGTGTAGTGTGGATTATATTTGATGACAATTGGTAATGGTAGATTCTATTTTTTACCATAAATGTGGAGTGGATATTGAAAAATGACAGCATTCATAATATACTTTGATAGGAATCAAATGAAGATCAGCCATATAGAAAAGAAGGAGAGATCAAGATATGCTTGATGCTCAGCAAATTCAAGAGATTATTCCACACCGTTACCCATTCTTATTGGTCGACCGTATTTTAGAGGTTGAAGGTGAGAAAAAAGCGGTTGGGATTAAAAATGTCACAGTCAATGAAGAATTCTTTAACGGTCATTTCCCAGGATATCCAGTCATGCCGGGTGTACTTATTGTGGAAGCACTCGCACAGGTTTTTGGAGTGATTATGTTAGGCAAAGAAGAAAACAAAGGGAAGATTGGTTTATTCGCAGGGATTGACGGCTGCCGATTCAAAAGACAGGTCAAGCCTGGAGATCAGCTTCGTTTAGAGGTTGAAGTGACGCGTCTCCGTGGTCCTGTCGCAAAAGGAAAAGCGGTAGCTACAGTAGATGGCGAAGTTGCATGTGAAGCAGAACTTACATTTTCTATCGGTCCTAAAGTATCATGATTTGCCTGGCGGTTCATCTTGCATGAACCGCTTTTTATATGGGAAAAGCTCAGTCTGAAAGGATCAGGACTTGCATTTTTGACAAAAAAACGTCATATTAGACAAAAAAAGATGAAGGTGATAAAGGATGCTGAAAGAATTTAGAGAGTTTGCAGTCAAGGGGAATGTCATTGACTTGGCTGTAGGTGTCATCATTGGGGGAGCATTTGGCAAAATTGTCACTTCTCTTGTGAATGATTTGATCATGCCGCTTGTCGGTATTATTATTGGGGGGCATGATTTTAGCGATTTAGCCATTAAAATCGGAGATGCTCAAATTTTGTATGGTAACTTCATTCAAACAGTGGTTGATTTCTTGATTATCTCGTTTTCCATTTTTATCTTTATTCGTTATTTGAATAAATTAAAACGGAAAAAGGTAGAGGAAGAAGAGGTTGTGGAAACACCAGATCAAACAGAAGTTTTACTAACTGAAATTAGAGATCTATTGAAAAATCAAAGCCAATCTAAAGATGTGCAATAGAAAAAGAGCGGCTAACCCCGCTCTCAGCGTGTAGACAAACCCTCGCATTCGCCCGCAGTCCTGCGTGCCGGTGCTCACGAATCGTTCATTTGCTTCGCTCCGATACTCGTCCTTCCTAGACTTCAAGGGCTTTCTATCACGCTGAAAAGAACAAAAGGCTAAAATAAAGTTCATTTTAGCCCTTTGTCATCAACAATCTGAGAGCGGCTGATCCGCTCTTTTTTATGTGTTTTGTTTAAAAGCATCCAGCAGTTTTTCTCCTGAAAGCCCCTCTTTGACGAGGTCTTTTAATACTTCTTCGGTTTCTGTTCTGTAACGATTTGTAATCATTTTACCATCGAGTAACACAGAAATGTTTTCTTCTAAGGCAACGATGTTTTTGACTTGGACAGATAGATGAACAGGGCGGTTGTTTTCTTTTGTGATCGTCACGAGAATCTTCACTTCTGTGTGCTGCTGAAAGAGCACCTCAAACACTTGTCTATGCTTCTTTGGAATGAGTGCCTCGATCATCCAGTGATTTTCACCGTCTTCTTTATTAATGATTAAACCGTCACGAAGGGGAATGCTGGACATTTTATCTTGCTTTGGATCAAGTTCGATTTTGAGATCAATCAGCCTAAAGGTTTTCATATTTATCACCTCACAACGTTCATTATTCGTAAGTATCATTATAGCATACAACATCTGTATAAATGAAACCGCTGCCTACTCAGAACTAGCTGTATATAAGTGAAAGGAGATGTTTTATGGAGTCCTATCAACTGCGAAAAATACATATTGGCGAGAAGAAGGAAAAAAGCAATATGCGAGTATATTCATGGGGAGACATTCTTTCATTTTGCGATGTGTACATGGAAGAAGGCGAGTCTCTCACTTTTCAATACGTCACAGAGGATCAAATGGACTGCTTTGAATTTCAATTGTCGATTCATGACGGGCGGCTTTGTTTTTATTGGTTTGCGTGGGACGGATCTGATTATATTCACATGCCTTCTAGTAATTGGATTCACTCAGATATTTTTTATCAATTTATGAAAAATAAGTATTTCGTCAAACAAAACAAGATGATGTTTTATACTCAAGCGGTAAAAAACAAAAATTAAAGAGGGAATAGAGAATTTGAAGGGCGATTTTGTCATTTTCATGTTTTGTCACATACGACTTTTCTCAGTAGACTAGGGGCAGTTGACAGGAAAGGAGGCCAGTCTTAAATCAAAAGGTAAACGTCTAGCACCTAATAGCCCCCCTCTAGCTAAAGCTGATAGACGTTGCCTAGTGCAAATGAACACTGCGTAATAGAACCGATGCTTCTTTGTATAGGTCATGTGTCCCCTATCATCCCCTTATGTGTATCCGGTCATGTTTCATGGCCGGGTACACTTTTATTCATTGATAAGCCGATCATCCCTTGCGAATAGTGGATACTCATTTCATAATGATGATGGATATGATCAATGGTATATCAATTGAAAATGCAGACAAAAAAGGAGAGAACGATGACAAACATTCAATTAATCGCAACGGATTTAGACGGTACTTTATTGAACAGTGAACACAAAGTGAGTCAGGAAAACGAGCAGGCATTAAAGGAAGCAGCAGTGAACGGGATTGAGGTTGTCGTTTCAACAGGAAGAGCGTATTTTGATGTGAAGTCTATTTTTGATCAGCTTGGTATGAATACGTGGGTGATTAGTGCAAATGGAGCTGTGATTCATGATCCAAGTGGACAAGTGTATCACTCAGCTGATTTACAAGAAGAAAAGGCCAAACACATATTATCATGGCTTGAGGAACGTGACTATTACTATGAAGTCTTTACGAATGAGGCCATTTTCACACCGAATCACGGCAGAGAGCTTCTTGCGATCGAAATGGATCGTTTAAAAAGTGCAAATCCAGAAACGGATCAAAGTGTTCTAAAGCAAGCGGCAGAAGTTCAATACAGCCAGTCGGGTTTTGCCTATATTGATACATATGAAGAATTGTTTCGTGAGGATCAAAAGCTTTCATTTTACAACATTTTAGGCTTCTCTTTCTTTCAAGACAGACTGAAAGCCGGATGGGATACATTTGGACATGATTCAGAGTTAACTGTGGTCAGTTCGGCTGATCATAACTTTGAGATTGGTTCAAAGGATGCGTCTAAAGGGCAGGCATTAACAAGGCTGGCAGAAAGGCTTGGTATCCCTTTAAGCCAGACAGCAGCTGTAGGAGACAGTTTAAATGACGAATCGATGCTTCAAGCAGCTGGTCTTGGGGTTGCGATGGGTAATGCAAGAAAGGATATAAAAGAAATAGCTGATCACGTCACGTTAACAAATGATGAACATGGTGTGGCGCATATGATTCGACATCTTTTGAAATAGACGAATCGGATGTATTTGTATAAATCACATAGGATAAAGCGCATTCTACAAAAGAGGAATTCAGAACTACTTCTATTTACACCTGCTGTGGAACATCATATAATTTAAATATGAATATAACCCGCTTGTAAGGAAATTAAGGAGAGTAAACGAATGGCGCTGGAATCTTATAAGTCCGAAAATCTTCATTTAATCAAGGAAGCCTTAGACTATACTCAGGTTGGCCTGACGGTGACGGACCCGTCTTTACCTGATAATCCTTTAATATATGTGAACAAGGGCTTTTTAGATATGACAGGCTATCAAGAAGCAGAAGTACTAGGGAAGAATTGTCGTTTCCTTCAAGGAGATGAAACTGAGCAAATCGCTTTAAAGCAAATTAGAACAGCCATTGAGAACAAAGAGGCTGTCACTGTTCAGCTGAAAAATCACAAAAAATCTGGACAAATGTTTTGGAACGAGTTAAGTGTGGCTCCTCTTTGGATTGATGAGAATGAAGGAAAACGTCTTTATTTCGTTGGTCTGCAAAAAGATGTTACGAAAGAGAAGGAACAGCAGGAGCTTCTTGAGCAATCGATTGATGAAGTGCTCAATATTTCTGTCCCTATTGTTCCGGTGAAGGATGGTATCTCTGTGTTACCGATCATTGGTACGTTAACAGCGCCAAGATTTGATAAAATCATCTCAACGGTCTCCACCTATATCTCTCAATCCAAGGATGATTATTTTATTGTGGATCTGTCTGGTTTATTAGAGGTGGATTCATTTGTGGCAGATGCGATCTTTAAGCTGAACGATTTGATTTTAATGACTGGCACTGAACTGATTGTGACAGGAATTAAACCAAATCTTGCGATGAAAATGGGAGAAATGAAAGAGGACTTCCGTGATTTGAATACGTATATGAACGTGAAATCTGCATTGAAAAAGCTGCAAATTTAACAATCTTCTATCATGAATTGAAATTAAAAAAGAGGACTTTTCATCAAGCTTGAGAAAAGTCCTCTTTTGCTGTGATTAAGATGATTGAGCTGCCGCACTTAATGTGAATAAATCTTCTAGTTCGTTCGTCGATAGCTCTGTAATCCAGCTTTCACTTTGGATAATTTGATCATTTAATGTTTGTTTTGTTTCGAGCATTTGATCGATTTTCTCCTCGATTGTGCCGGTTGTGATCATCTTATGGACGTGAACAAATCGTTTTTGTCCAATACGGTAAGCACGGTCTGTCGCTTGGTTTTCCACAGCAGGATTCCACCATCTATCGTAGTGAATGACATGATTTGCGGCGGTTAAGTTAAGCCCTGTTCCTCCTGCTTTTAAAGAAAGAATTAAGATGTTGAACTCTTTCTTCTGGAAGCGTTCCACCATTTTGTCCCGCTCCTGTTTTGATAAGCTGCCATTTAAAAATTGAACAGGTTCTCCAAACATCTTCTCCGCTAGCTGCTTGATCATGTTGCCCATTTCAATATACTGCGTAAAAATGAGGCAGCTTTCACCTTGTTCATGTATCGCTTTTAACAGCTCTGCTAATTTATCCATTTTTAATGAACGTTTCAGCAGCTTCACATCTGTCCCGCTTTCTTTTAAATAGAGAGCAGGGTGATCGCAAATCTGTTTGAGTCTGCCGAGCATACTTAAAATAATGGCTTTCCTCTGCATCCCTGTTAATGAAGCCATATGTTCAAATGTATCCTTGACGAGCTGCTCATATAAAGAAGCCTGCTCAGCGGATAGTGGGATGAATTCTTTTTCTTCTAGTTTCTCAGGCAGATTCAGAGCGACCTCTTCATCTTGTTTTGTTCGTCTTAATAAGAAAGGCTTGATCAGCTGCTGCAGCTGTTCAATTCTTTTTTCTTCACGATCTTTTTCAATCGGAAGAACGAATTTCTTATGAAAGCTGGTCAGGCTGCCGAGATACCCTTTGTTGACGAAGTCGAAAATGGACCAAAGCTCCGTCAAGCGGTTCTCCATCGGTGTTCCGCTGAGGGCAATGTGATGCAGCCCTTTTAATTGCCTAATCGCTCTCGATTGTTTCGTATGGGCATTCTTGATGTTCTGGGCTTCGTCTAAACAAATGGTATTCCACTTTGCTGATGTTAATTCATCGCGATCAGAATGTGAGAGCCCGTAAGACGTCAGGACAATATCTGTTGACTCGTAAGCTTTTGTAAAGTTCTCCCCTTGTGGACGTGATGGCCCGTAATGCAAGGCGACACTCAAATGTGGTGCAAATGTTTCAAGCTCTCGTTGCCAGTTTCCTAAAACAGAGGTCGGCGCAATGATGAGAGATGGAGCGGTCGTTTGCTGCTGCTCCTTCAAATAGGTGAAATATGCGATCATTTGAATTGTTTTTCCAAGTCCCATATCATCTGCTAAACAAGCCCCGAACCCATGAGATCTTAAAAATAAAAGCCAGTTCACACCGTGCTGCTGATACGGACGCAGTGTGCCTTTAAAGGACTCACTCATTTTGTAAGAAGGCAGCTCATGTGTATCATTTAACTGATGGACCAGCCCTCTTAATTGAGATGAAAGTTCAAATTGAATATGGGCAAATGACGAACTATCTAAAAGCTCTGGGATGGCTTCAGAGGATGCCTCTTGATCTGCCAGTTCACGTGACAAGATATCAGACATGTGAAGTCCTTCATTTTCGGCACGCTCCATCCATTTTTTCATTTGCTGGATGAAGGTCGGATCTATTTTTATCCATTGCCCGCGAATATTGACAAGGCGGCGTTTACTTTGAACAAGCTCGTTGAACTCATCTTCTGTCAGCTCGATGCCGTTAGTCGCAAAGCGCCAATTAAAGTCCATTAAGGCATCCATTCCGACATGCGATTCGCCTCGTGGTGTTGAGGAAATCCTTGCTTTTAGCATCATCGTGCTTTCCTTTACGATTTGCCACCATGATGGGAGCAGAATCTCAATCCCCATATTCACAAGTGTTTCACTTGCTTCAGATAGGAAGAGCCATGCTTCTTCTTCTGACATGAGCGTCGTGCCAGATGTGAAAGAGAGCCAAGGAACAATTTGACTGAATCGCTCCAGCTCTCGTGAGATTTTTTCTTCATACGGACGCCAGGATCTTTTTAATGATCGGATGCCTTCAAAGAAGTGAAGATCGCTGTTTTTCTTATCACGTAAAAACAATTCGATTTTCCAATCATCCCCGTCGTATTCCGGCTCATTTAAGCGGAGGCCGACAGTGAAAGGTGTCTCATCATCAATCCAGCCAATCGTCTCCAAAAAATCCTGCTCATCTAAAAAATGCCCTTGAAAGGATGAGAGCGCAGGCGATTGTGCAGTCATGCGGTTCCATTTGTGCTGCAGGGCATCATCATATTGAATGTAATCCTGTACAGCAAAGGAGAACCAATCAGCCGTATAGCCATCTAATATGCCTTCTTTGTCTTTAAACCGAAGTACACCTTCTGTCCATGCCTCGTAATCGGGAACGAAATCTTCATCCTCGATGAATTCGTAAATGGTAGAGGCTGTTTTCATAAGCGGCTCGGTTTCATCCGTTAATGTCACGTGACTAAAGGTATTAAATGAATTTTTTCCTAGCAGTTCAACGGTCATCCAAGGGCTTAACAGGAAGGCAGGTGTGCCAATAAAGCTCACATCTTCTAAGAACGTTCCGTAAAAAGAAGATTCGTGCCATTGGAAAAGCTGTCTTTTCATTTCATTAAGCGGAACAGGGTGTCCGTCCTCTGCTTGGGCTGAAATGGTGAAAGAGAAATCTTCTGTTTGTTCTGCATGAATGACAATTTGTTTATGGCGTGTCATCAATTAATTTTCCTTTCTTCAATTCCTCTTGGAACGCTCGCAGCCGTTTCGTTGAATCTTGCAGCTGCTTCACATATCTTTCCCAAATCGCGGTTTTTTTCGTTTTATGATAAAGCGTACGCAGTTTTTTGAGCATTTTCACAGACTCTCGATAGGCACTTCGATTCTTTTGATCGAGAAGCAGTGAGATTTCACGGTGGTAAGATGGAATGAGCGCTTCAGGCTCCTCTTTTGCAATCTGTTTGATCAGTTCCTTTTCCAATTCACTGATGGAGAAACCAACAAGGCTGTGAATCTCAATCCATTCTGCATATCGCTGCTGTGCATATAAAAGCTGACTATATTCAGTAAAAGCATAGGGCATGCAGATTTGGAGGTAGCGTTCATATAAATGATGATCCTTCGTCTGCTTAAAGTACGCATCTAAATAAAAGAAGAAATCACTGACGGCTGCTCGCAGTTCTCTGTAGGAAAGATCCAGCTGGCAATATTCTTCTAATACATAGGAGATCTCGTTATACCAAAGCTTGAGTCGTTTCCAGTCCTTGCGGTTGGTGAGATCCTTCAGCCAATTGAGCACATTTGGCAGTATATGTGCATTGAGCAGCTGTAATTGCTGAAAGAGCCTTTCGTCTTCTTTGAGCAAATAATCCATGTGCATGAGCCCGATGGTACGTTCAACCGTTTGTTCTTGCTGCTGAGCGTTCTTGAGCAATTCTGTTTCTTTTTTGACCCATTTCCCTCTATTTAATATGGTTCCCCAAATCTCCATAAAGACCGCTACTCGTTCATGCTGGAAAGGTCCGCTTATTTGAAGAAGTGTCCGAACGGCAGTTGGTGTGTTTTCAAGAAACGGATCGAGGGAAAAGGAAAGGGCGTATGTCTTCAAATGATCCACTGAATCAAAAATGGTGTTCATGAGCTGTTCTACATATGGATTCATGGAATAAAAGTCTTTTTCGGCATCGAGCCGGCCGAGGTCAATAAGCTCATGGAGCCGTAACCACACATCAATGGACGTATGAATCGCATACAAACTCTTGAATTCAGGTGAAGTGGGTGCGTGTTTTTTTAGGATCGATAAATAGCCGTAATACAAATGCTGTGGTGTTTGCTGATGCTTCGGTGTCCGTTTCAGCCAGAGATTAAATTCATCCTGGAAAAAAGTCAGCCAGCTTTGGAGTGATTGTTCGTCTGGGCGCTTCACTTGGAAGTGCTGTCGAATCAATTCTTTGCTGCGCTGTAACTCATCCTGTTCTGACCAATTTTCTGTAAAGCCGGTCACACTCTCTACTTGAGCGTATAGCGAAAAGAAGACAGCGAGGATGTGTTTACAAAGTCCTTCAGCTGGACATGAGCAGCTGCTTCTCACTGGAAACAGCACATGAAAGTGGACTCTTGCTGCCACGACATCATGTACATAAGCTGACCATTCGGTATCAGACTCTTGCTTGAGACGATATACGCTGTCCTGTCTATAAGTAATCAATGCTTTTTTGATGAGTTGTTTGTTTTCATCTGTCGCAGGAAGAAGTTCTTTGATCTGTTCGGCTGTTTGTTTGACTTCTTCTTCGTTGAAGTTGTGCTGAAGCATTTGATCCGCTCCTAACCAAGTAAAAGATTCCAATTCTTTTATTATAGCTCAATGGTGATTTATAAAAAAGTTTTTCATGAAAATGGTCATAAATTTTAAAAGCTGTCGAATGATGTATTAGAGTATTGCATAAACCAACCTTACAGCATATAATAATGAAATTAGTGGAATCGAAAGGATACAGACATGGATAATAAGGGTTTAAATCAAGAAGAGTTTTTAAAGATTTTGATGTACGCTCATGATATTGGTGAAAATTCAAATGATGTCACAACAAAAGAAATGCTTGAAAATTTGATTGCTCATATTCGAAATGGTCTTGTTTCATAAAGGTGACCCCCTGCTAGTTTCGGCAGGGGGTTTTTGTATGCTTTTATGAATGGAAAGAAAACTCCCGGCATACGATGACATTATAAGCATAAGGGGTATGGGGAGCTGATGGTGTCATGAATATAGCGATTGCAGGCTGTGGGTATGTGGGGCTTGTCACGGGTGTGTGTTTAGCGGAGGCAGGACATGACGTGACGTGTATTGATATTGACCGCCGAAAGGTCATGCAGCTGAAGCAGGGAAATCCTCCGATGTATGAACCCGGGGTAAAAGAGCTGCTGAAACGGAATCTTGAGCAAGGACGAATTCATTTTCATGTCAATGGAGCGGCAGCCTACCCGCGGGCTGATGTGTTAATGATTGCCGTCGGTACCCCGCAGCAGGCAGACGGCCAAGCCGATTTGCAGTATGTGTTTCAGGCTGCAAAAGAGATGGGCATAAAAGCGAAGCCAGGTGCGGTGCTTGTGGTGAAAAGTACGGTGCCTGTAGGAACGGGTGATCAACTCGATCGTTTGATTCATCAAGAATTAGGGCGGAATGAGCCGTTATCTATCGCATCTAATCCAGAATTTTTACGGGAAGGGTCCGCCATTTCAGATACATTGAGAGCGGATCGGCTTGTGATTGGGGCTGAAACAAAAGGCGTATTAGACCAGCTAGAGGCCATGTATGCTGATTTTCACCTTCCAGTTGTGAAAACAAATCGTAAAAGTGCAGAAATGATCAAGTACGCATCAAATGCTTTTCTAGCGACAAAAATCAGCTTTATGAATGAAATTGCCTCGATTTGTGAAAAAACAGGTGCTGATGTTGAATGGGTGGCACAGGGAATGGGGCTTGATCAGCGGATCGGTTCTTCGTTTCTCAGGGCGGGCATTGGCTACGGAGGTTCCTGTTTTCCAAAGGATACAAATGCACTTGTCCAAATCGCAGGGCATGTGTCCCATGATTTTGAGCTGTTAAAGGCTGTGATCAAAGTAAACAATGAGCAGAAAGCCAGTTTTATCCGAAGTATTCAGGGGCGGCTGGGGGCTAATCTGGAAGGGAAGCGAATCGCACTTCTTGGTCTGTCCTTTAAGCCAAATACAGATGATATGAGGGAGGCGCCATCGATCCCGATTGCTCATGAGCTCCATCAATTAGGCGCGGAACTGGTGGCCTATGATCCTGTTGCCGTACGCAAGGCAGCCCGTGAACTGCCTGATCAAGTCTTTTTTGCTCAAACCATTGAAGAAGCGATAAAGGATGCCAATGCGGTCTGTATATTAACAGAGTGGGCGGATATACAGGCTTTTCCGCTCTCGGCCTATAAGAAATGGATGAGCCAGCCGCTCATTTTTGATGGTCGAAACTGCCATACGCTTGAAGCAGCAGAACGAGCAGGGGTCGAATATCATTCTATTGGACGCAGGCCCGTCTCTCCTATTTTTATGTAAAAGAAAACCGATAACAGATGATGTTATCGGTTTTTAACGTTAATGCGGAAGAATGAATCCGCCATATAAAAATGCAGCCACAATGAGAAAGGCAGGGTGCATCTTGAATTTGGTCATAAAGAAAAATGAGATGGCAGCAATGGCGAGCGATTGAGTCCAGCCAATGGCTTTCACTGCATCTCCGCCGATTTCCCATGTTAATAAAAGCATCATCATGGCAATGACAGGCTGTACGGATAAGGTCATGCCTTTTACGACAGGAGATTGGCGAAAGCGGTCAATGAGCTTTAGTAATAAAATCAATCCAACAGCGGAGGGAAGTACAGTTGCAAGCAGTGCTACGATAAAGCCTGGCCAGCCCATGACATCATAGCCCACATATGCCGCAATTTTCGTAGCGATTGGTCCTGGAAGTGCATTGGCTAAAGCAAGCATATTGGAGAATCCTTCGTTCGTCATCCAATGAAAATGATTGACGATTTCTTCATAATTGAGCGGGATCGATGCAGGGCCTCCGCCATAGCCTAACAGGTTGGACAAGAAGAATGCCCAGAATAAAAAGAGAATCAGCATCATGAAGACACTCCTTTCTCTTTATTTGTTCGATTCCAGTGATGTTTCAGTTTGAAATGAAAGGCGCCATAGCATAAAAAGATGATGACAATGATTCCTGGATGAATGGATAGCACCTGAAGGCCGATAAATGCAAGAAGGAACAGAGTGACACCGAAGATCATTCCGAAGCCTTTCAGCGTTTTTTGCCCAAAATCATATGCCATGATGCCTAATAGAACGGCAATGACTGGTGTCACAGCGCCAATCATATTTTGAATGATTTGTGAGGAGCTTAAGACGCTGACAAGTGTGACAAGTGCCACCATGGCGAGACATGTCGGTAAAATATGAGCAGCTGTTGCGACAATGGCGCCGCATGCCCCTTTTAATCGATAGCCGAGGTATGCCGACATCTTAGTGGCGATCGGACCGGGTAATGCATTGGCGATGGCGAGTGTTTCTCCAAATTCGTCATCATTGATCCATTGATATTTCACCACCGCTTCATGACGAATGAGCGGTATCACGGAAGGGCCTCCGCCAAAGCCGAGAATACCGGTTCGTACCATTGCGATGATGAGTTCGATATATGATTGCAAATGGTTCAACTCCTGTCTACAATTTCATGCCCATTCGGCTTTTGTATCGTTTAATGAGCATCTGGCAGTCGACACTGACGACGCCTTCAAGCGGATATAGCTTCTTTGTGAGGAATGTCTCCATTTCCTGTTCATTTTGAAAAATGCCATGCATATGCAGCTTGCTTGGTCCTGTCATATGGTAAAGGCTTGTGACAGCTGTTTCCTGCTCAAGCTGAAGGGCTACCATTTCTAAAAATTTCGGCTCAACCTCTACATTAAAGAAGACAGAAACATGAATGCCGATCTTCGCGGGGTTAATCACAGCGGTAAATCGTTCAATGACACCTGCTTCAATGAGCTGCTGAATTCGGACTTGCACGGCAACACGTGAAAGACCGACTTGTTTCCCGAGATCTGTATAGGACATACGCCCGTCCTCGTGTAATAGGGATAAAATTTGTTTATCTCTTTCATCTAATGTTAAGTTTGGAATGCTATAATCGTTTGACACCGTATGACCACCTTTCTTCTGTTGATATTCTATCATATTTTATTACGAATAGAATGATTGAATTTCAATTTACAAACGAAATGAAATCGTTATGTTTGATAAACAATCGATGTGTATAAAAAACACCCCGGTATCACCGGGGTGTCTTCATCTTATTTATCTGGGCTGCTTTCCGCACTGGCTATTTGCTGTGCAAGGTCAGCTCGATCAAGGTCAGCTTGGAAGAAATCCTGCGTATTTGGCAGGTGTAAATTCATATGACGTTTTTGAGAGATTCGGATGGTGACTTGATCAACGGTGTAATCAAATACGTGCCCGCCGACACGCCGATCATCATCAATAAAGTGAAGGTGATATCCACTCACCGCAATACCATGTGCGTACTGCGGTGTACGGAACCCTGCGATCGTTCCATGAATATCCTCAAAATCGAAAATAGGCTGTGACTTAACTGCTTCCACCATTGGAACGTAAGGTTTTTCCTGTTTTTCGACCGTTCGGGTTTGAACCTTTTTGAATGATCCATCAATGCGGATCGCATAAAAAACATTTTTACTTGGTAAAATGCGGTCAATTTCTTCTTCTAGCTCTTTAGAAGTCATTGGTGCATCAATTCGATGAACGATATCCGTTTCAAAGAATGCTAGAGAGCAGAATGGTGAATAATCTTGATCTGTTACCGGTGTCGCTGTTCCATCCGAGCGCAGTCGATAAAATGCGCCGTCAAAGCCGATCAGCTCTCCATCTAATTGATTGAATGTACCAATGCCGAAATCACCGTGTTCAGGAATATGCGCGAGGGAGAAATCTCCATCGTATACGGCTTCCAGCAGGGAGGTCATCGTCGATACTTGATAGACCTCTTGCTGTTTGTCATGCTGTCTTGTGTCGCTGTGTTGATTCATTGGGTGCATCATACCCATATCCGCTCACTCCTTTGATGTAATGTATAGAAATCTTATCTGACGTTCAATGTGTGTGTTTCGCGAAAGACTTCTGGCCATTTTTGACTGGCGAGGTCTGGGTTGTCTTGATAGTCAATCGGAATATCAATAATGACAGGTCCTTTTATGTTTATACCCTTTTGAAGGACGGTTGAAAGCTCTTCAGGTGAGTTTACACGTAACCCAGTTGCTCCAAAGCTTTCCGCATATTTCACTAAGTCGATCTGTCCGAATTCAACGCAGGACGTGCGGTCATATTTC
Organism: Bacillus pumilus; assembly: GCF_024498355.1. Lineage (GTDB taxonomy): Bacteria > Bacillota > Bacilli > Bacillales > Bacillaceae > Bacillus > Bacillus pumilus_P. The sequence goes on along the minus strand of NZ_CP101833.1, from coordinate 3,193,289 downwards.
ATTTCCTGCTGGAACGCCACCATATCATATGTGCTGTCATTCCAAACGAGATGAACGAGGTTTGTTTTCATGCGGACGGCTGTTTCTAACTCCATTGCAGAGAAGAGAAAACCACCATCGCCTGAGATAGAAATAATTTTCTCATCTGGATTCAAAATAGAGGCAGCAATTGCCCATGGTAATGCCACGCCGAGTGTTTGCATTCCGTTACTTACTAGGAATGTGTTCGGTTCATAGACGCGGAAGTGACGGGACATCCAAATCGCGTGAGATCCGATATCACATGTGACCTTCGTGTCATCAGGAATCAGGCGTCTCAATGTATGAATGACATCGAGCGGGTGAGACAGATGACTTTCTCTTTCTGGTGCTTTTTCGATATCGTTTAATAGGTCCTGTAAATCAGTGACTAGCTCTACTTTCTCTTTGCATAGTGAAAGTGGAACACTGTCGTGTGCTAGGTGTTGGATGGTTTCAGATATATTGCCAACAAGCTCAAGCGTTGGTTCATAAAAATGGTCAATATCCGCCTGCATATCATCAACATGGACGATCTGGCGCTGCTGCGGCTTGATATTCCAATGCTTCGGATCATATTCGATCGGGTCAAAGCCGATGGTCAAAATGACATCTGCTTGCTCAATGAGAAGATCTCCCGGCTGATTACGGAATAAGCCGATTCTACCCACATATTGAGACTCGAGCTCTCTTGAGAGAACGCCGGCTCCCTGGTACGTTTCGACAAATGGTATACCAAGTGTTTTTAATAATTTTCTTGTGGCGTTTGCAGCAGCTGGACGACTAGCTTTCATTCCCACAATTGCCACAGGTAAGTGTGCATTTTGAATTTTGGCGATGGCCGAACTGATGAGAGCATCCGGTGCAGGACCTAGTTCTGGAGAAGGGTGAGCAGACACTGATGTTTGTGTGGTGTGTTCTGTCACGACATCTTGTGGAAAGCTGATAAATGCTGCTCCAGCTTGACCTCTTTGTGCCGCGCGAAAAGCATTAGTTAATGCTTCTGGTATATTGCTTACGTCTTGTACTTCAACGCTATATTTTGTCACTGGTTTGAATAATGACGCATTGTCGAGTGATTGATGTGTTCGTTTCAGCCGATCCGCACGAATGACGTTTCCAGCGATTGCGACAACAGGGTCACCTTCAGTATTTGCTGTTAATAGACCTGTTGCTAAATTAGATGCACCAGGACCTGATGTGACGAGACAAACGCCTGGCTTGCCAGTTAAACGACCGACAGCAGCTGCCATAAAGGCCGCATTTTGTTCGTGTCTGCATAGAACAAGTTCTGGACCTCTGTCTTTCAATACATCGAATACCGCGTCAATTTTTGCACCTGGAATCGCAAAAACATGGGTCACACCTTGAGCAATCAACGTATCGACAATCAACTCTGCTCCTCGTTTTGTTAGGGGTTGTGCTTGAGAATTCATATACCCCGCACTCCTTTCGGCAAGTAAAATTTTTTATGAAAATATATTTTCGTGATATGATTTACTATACATTTCACAAAATAAAATTTCCAATATATGTTTAACGTGGTTTTGATATGTTTTACGAATAAGTGTGCGAGGAGTGAAAGAATGGAACTGAGACATTTGCAGTATTTTGTCACAGTAGCGGAGGAGCTGCATTTCGGCAGAGCGGCCGCACGGTTGAATATGACACAGCCTCCACTTAGTCAGCAAATTAAGCAGTTTGAAGAAGAATTGGGGTTTCCTTTGTTTCACCGGTCTAAACGAGTGGTGGAGTTAACATCTGCTGGGAAGGTCTTTTTACATGAGGTGCGGGGGGTGCTGCAACAGCTTGATAAAGCTGTTGATCATGCCCGGCATACAGCAAGAGGGGAGCTTGGGAAAATCATCATAGGGTTTGTTGGAACAGCGACGTATGATATTCTCCCGCCCGTTGTCCGTGAATTCAGAGAGCTGTATCCCTCAGTCAGTATTGAACTGAAGCAGCTTTCTGTCTCGCAGCAGCTGCGGGCGCTTTTGAATGGGGAGATTGATATTGGCTTTTTACATCCCACATCACCGCATGAAGAACTGGTCAGTCGTTTAATGAAACAAAGTGAATGTATTTTTGCAATTCCGAAAAATCATCCACTGGCGAAAAAAGAGGCGGTCACGATCGAAGATATCCGTGAAGAACCGATTATTTCTTTATCAAAGGAATCGTGGCCGTCCCTTTATCAGCACTTTGTCCTGCTATGTGAAAAGTACGGTTTTTCTCCGAATATCGTGCAGGAAGCGGCGGAATATCAAATGGTCATTGGACTTGTCACAGCAGGTATCGGCATTGCAGTCATTCCAACATCGGCACGGCGTTTATTTAACCTAGATGTTGTGTATCGGTCGATTGAAGATGAACAGCTTCTGGCCGAATGGACTATTTCCTATAGACGAGAAAATCATAATCCTGCTTTATTTCATCTTGTTCATCATATTCTCCATCGTGCTGAGCCGGAGTAAGGGCATAAAGAAGTAGATATGGTATGATGTCGTTACATAAAAGAGGAGGCGTGCCTGAAGTGATTACATTCCAAATGGATCAGCTGTCACGAAAAGAAGCATATAAATTATTATCTGGCTCCATTGTTCCAAGACCGATTGCGTTTATTACAAGTCTGTCTAAAGAAAATGTCGTAAATGCCGCACCGTTTAGTTTCTTTAATGTCATCAGTGGACACCCGCCGCTCATCGCTGTTTCCATCGGACGACGTCAAGGAGAGATGAAAGATACGGCGCAGCATATCATAGATAGGAAAGAGTTTGTTGTTCATGTCAGTGATGAAGACATCATACAGGATATTAATGAAACGGCTGCTACTTTGCCGCAGGAAGAGAGTGAGCTGGATCGAACCCGTCTTCATCAAGTAAAGAGCAGTGTTGTTTCAGTTCCTGGCATCAAGGAAGCACGCATTCGCTTTGAATGTCAGTTAGAGCAGCATCTGACCTTTCAAAATGATGAAGGAGAGATCACGGTCGATCATATCATTGGCCGGGTTGTATGTGCGCATTTAGATGAGGCTGTCTATGATGCGGAAAAAGGATATATTTCTACTAATGAATTAAAGCCAGTCGCACGTTTAGCAGGAAATGATTACGCTCATTTAGGCACGTCATTTGTGCTCAAAAGACCAGAATAATGTGAAAAACCCCCGAGGCTGTCGGGGGTTTTGTTTATTTCTTTTGTTCAAGTTTTAGCGGAGCGGCGATATTCTTTTGTACTTTCTTCCCTTTTAATACGTCGTTTGCAGCGTCAACGGCCAGTTTACCGATTAGCTCTGGCTGCTGTGCGACCGTTGCGGAAAGCTTTCCGGCTTTGATCGAGTTTAGTGCATCTTCGTTTCCGTCAAAGCCGACGACGAGAATGTCTTTCCCGGAGCTTTGGATGGCCTCTAAAGCGCCAAGTGCCATTTCATCATTGTGTGCAAAGACCGCTTGGATGTCTGGGTTTCCTTGAAGCAGGTTTTCCATGACATTCAATCCTTTTGTCCGGTCGAAGTCAGCGGCTTGTTTTGCTGTAACATCTAGATCTTTGTCCGCTATTTGATGGAACCCTTTTCCGCGCTCACGTGTGGCGGAAGCTCCTGGCACACCTTCTAATTCAGCGACCTTCGCTCCTTTGCCGAGCTTGTCGATCATAAAGTCAGCTGCCATTTCGCCGCCTTTGACGTTATCTGATGCAACAAGTGCTTCCACCTTTCCGCTTTCTGCTGAGCGGTCTAATGTGATGACAGGTATATCTGAAGCATTCGCTGATTCGACAGCTGTTGATATGGCAGAAGAATCGGCTGGGTTGATGAGCAATGCGTCGACCCCTTGCTGAATTAAATCTTCGACATCACTCGTTTGTTTGGCTGAATCATTTTGTGCATCTGCAATAACGACTTCAATGCCAAGCTTTTTCGCTTCTTTTGTCACGCCGTTTTTCAGAGAAACGAAGAATGGGTTATTTAAGGTCGAGATGGATAGCCCGATTTTGATGTCTTTTTTCTTGCCATCCTTTGATGACTTGGCCCACTCTGGCGGTTCAAGTGAACAGGCAGAGAGCATGAACAATGAGAGAGTCAGGATGAGAATGAGATATTTTTTCATAGCAGCTGCCTCCTTAAGCAGATTTCTTTCTGTCTAGTAGGACTGCAATCAGGATGACAATCCCTTTCACAACAGATTGATAGAATGATGATACACCAAGTAAGTTCATACCATTGTTCAGGACACCGATGATCAGCACCCCGATCAGTGTGCCGACAATTCTTCCTCTTCCGCCAGATAGACTTGTTCCGCCAAGAACAACGGCAGCAATCGCATCAAGCTCATAGGACATACCAGCTGTTGGCTGAGCAGAGTTTAGACGGGAGGTTAAAATCGCACCGGCTAAAGCAGACATGAAACCTGCTAATGAATAAATCATGATTTTGACGCGCGGTACTTTTATTCCTGAGATGAGAGCGGCTTTTTCGTTCCCACCGATGGCATACGTTCTTCTGCCGAAAGGTGTTTTATGAAGCAGCACCCAAAGCACAATAAAGGTGAGAAGCATCGTGATCGCTGGAACAGGAATGCCTAAGAAATATCCGCGCCCGAATAACTGAAATGCATAGCTAGAGCCAAGCCCTGTAATCGGGTTTCCGTCTGTATAAACAAGCGTCAATCCTCTGAAAATGGTCATCGTTGCAAGAGTGGCAATGAAAGGAGCCATTTTTCCTTTTGTGATTAAAAGACCGTTGACCATCCCAAGGATCGCACCGATGATACATCCCACGATAATGGCTAGAATCGGGTCCATGCCAGAAACGATAAAGCCTGCGGTCAGAGCACTAGACAGGGCTAGAATCGCACCGACAGACAAATCAATACCTCCAGTTAAAATAACAAACGTCATCCCAAAGGCAATGAGGGCATTAATGGAGATTTGTCTCAGTAAGTTTAAAATGTTTAATGGCTCTAAAAAGGCCGGGTTTAAAATAGAAACAATGGCGACAAGGATGATGAGTCCTAAGAATGGCCCGAGCTTTTGCATGATGTAATCAAATCGTCCATTTGAAGTAAGTGGTTTCATGTTACTTCCCTCCTGTAGCTAGTGTCATGATTCGTTCTTGTGTCGCTTCTGTTTGATCTAATTCTCCGTTGATCGTTCCTTCATGAATGACAAGCACTCGATCGCTCATCCCGAGAATCTCTGGGAGCTCAGAGGAGACCATCAACATCGCAACGCCTCGATCGGTCAGCTCGTTCATTAACTGATAGATTTCTCGTTTTGCCCCGACGTCAACACCTCTTGTCGGTTCATCTAAAATCAAGACCTTCGGCTGAATGCCAATCCATTTGGCAATGACGACTTTTTGCTGATTTCCACCAGAAAGGCTCCGGGCAGAGATTTCAGAGGAAGCCGTTTTAATCGTCAGTCTCTTGATGAGCAGGTCGACAAAATCTTGTTCGTTTTTTTTATCAATCAGCCCTTTTGGAGAGAAGCTGTCTAAGTTTGGCAAACCGATATTTTCTCGGATGGATGCATCAAGCATGAGCCCTTCATCCTTGCGATCCTCTGTGATAAAGCCGATGCCGAGCTTGACGGCATCACTTGGTTTTTTAATGACAGCCTTTTTCCCGTGGACCCAGATTTCACCTTTGTCAAGAGGATCGAGGCCAAACAGCGACCGCATCATTTCGGTTCGGCCAGCGCCCATTAAGCCTGCGACACCGACGATTTCTCCAGCTTTGACTGAGAAACTGATATCTTGAAAGCGTCCTTTTCTCGTTGCTTGTTTTACTTCTAGGACAATATCTCCTTTAGAAGGCGTACGCTTAGGGTAACGATCTGTTAATTCTCGGCCGACCATTTTTTTGACGACTTCATGGAAATCCGTTTCAGGTATGGCTTTCGTATCGACCGTTTTCCCATCACGCATGATCGTAATACGATCACAGATCGCAAAAATTTCCTCCATACGGTGAGAAATATAGACGATGGAAACGCCTTCTTTTTTGAGTGATTCAATGACTTGGAATAGCTTTTCAATCTCACGGTCTGTTAAAGCTGCAGTAGGCTCATCCATGATGATGACCTTCGCATCGGTCATTAACGCCTTCGCAATCTCGATCATCTGTTTTTGGCCAACAGAACAGCTGCCTGCATCTTGATCAAGTGATAGGTTAACAGACAATCGGTCCAGCTGCGTTTGAGCGAGGGCTTTCATTTTTTTTGTGTCTAGGAGGCCGAGCTTCGTATAGATTTCTTTACCAATGAATAGATTCTCCAATACGGTCATATCAGGCCATACGTTCAGCTCCTGATGAATAAAGGCGATTCCGTGCTGCTCAGCTTCCTTCGGATTTTTGAAAGCGGTTTCTTTTCCGTCGATTTGAATCGTTCCTTGGTCTAATGAATAAAGGCCTGTCAGCAGGTTCATCAAAGTTGATTTTCCAGCCCCGTTTTCACCCATGAGCGCGTGGACTTCACCTGTGACGAGGTCAAAGGAGACCCCGGAGAGAACGGTGTTTTTTCCAAAGGCCTTATGGATGTTATGCATCTCAATGTTCATTTCTGGCTCCTCCTTTTAAAAGATGACACCGGCATGAAGAATGCAGTTTGCGTATGGGGTGGCTTCACCCGTTCGAATGACTGCTTTTGCCTGTTTGGTCATATCTTTGAAAGTCTCGTGATTTACATCATGTAACGGTTGTGAAAACGCTCTCTTTAAAAACAAATGATCTCGCTCATTGGCTTCTTTGATTTCACTGGCTACAGTGATTTTTTCAACGGCCATTTCCTGAAGAAGGAGGGAGGTGACCTCCTGAAAGGACGGTGTGCCGATCGATAACGCAAGGTCGATCTTGATTGGGCCTTCTGGAATAGGTAGACCGCAGTCTGCGATGACGACTGTATCTGTATGACCAAGGTCAGCAAGCACCTTGGCGATATGGCTGTTTAAGATGCCGTTTTTTTTCATTTCTTTCTCTCCAATTCTTCTCTTGCTGGCATGCCGCCTTGTGCGCCGAATTTTGTGACAGAGATAGATGCTGCAAGATTGGCAAAGGCAAGCGCGTCGTATAGGGATTTGCCTTCTATTAATGCCACAGCCAAAGCGCCGTTAAATGTATCGCCAGCTCCTGTTGTATCGACTGCTTTAACAGGATAGCCTGGGACTAAAACTTCTCTCGATCCGTCAAAATATCGAACCCCATTTTTTCCTTCTGTGATCAGTAATTTATTAGGGAATTGACGCAGGGCTTCTTCAATTGTGAGACCATCAAACATAAGAGCTGCTTCGTGCTCATTCGGTGTAATATAGGCAGCTTGCTCTAAAACTTGCTGTGACACTTTGCGGGCTGGTGCGGGATTTAAGATCACTGGGATCTTTTTTTCGCTGCAAATGGCGCAGACAGCTTCGACCGTTTCTTCAGGTATTTCCTGCTGAATGAGAACCATCCCAATATCATCAATCGTAGAAAGAGCATTTTCTACATAGTGAGGTGTGACTTCGTTATTTGCTCCTTTAACCACAACAATGCTGTTATCGCCTTCTGCTAAAATGATATGAGCTGTACCGCTTTCCATTTCGGTAACCGGTTTCATATATGTGGTACGGACACCTTGTGCTTGTAAATTGCTTACGATATCTTGACCATAAGCGTCATCACCGACTCGGCCGACCATGTATACATCTGCACCTAGTCTGGCACTTGCAACTGCTTGATTTGCTCCTTTTCCGCCTGGGACGGTTTTAAATGATTCGCCTAAAACCGTTTCTCCGGCATTTGGCCGCTTATCCGATGTGACGACTAAATCCATTGAACAGCTTCCTACTACAACAATATGATTCATTGTGAATCCACCTTTCTCGTGGTCTCTCGTTCAATAAAAGAGACGGGCATTTGAATAACTGGCTGATCTATTGGTTGCTTTTGAATGAACTTGATTAACAGCTTCGCTGCTTCTTTCCCCATATCATAGGCAGGCTGCCTGATCGTTGATAAGGAAGGGAAGAGCAGTTCGCTTTGCGGAATATCATCAAATCCAATGATTTGGACTTCATCTGGAATGGCTATTCCGATCCGAAGCGCTTCGTGTATGACTGCTGTTGCGACGATATCATTGCTGGCGATGATGCCATCTGTTTCAGGGTACAGCTGGAAAAGAGCCTTGGCGCTTTTTCGGGCTTCTTGAAAGGAAAAAGAAGCGTTAGACATCACATGAAAGTCGACACCTTTTTCAGTGAGAATATCAAGTGCACCTTTGAATCGCTGCCGCGCTGTTTGAAGATGGGAAGGTCCTTTTAGCAGTGTGATCTGCCGGCTGCCGCGCTTAATCAATTCCATTGCGGCCATTTTCCCGCCAGTTGCAGCATCTGCAAACACAGAAGGTGCATTTGGCACAGTTCGATCTAAGAACACAACGGGTAAATCATCATTGTACATATCCGATTCAGGTTCGTTGGTGACAGCAATGACACCGACCACTTGATTTTGTTTAAAGGTTTGTAAGTAAGCCAGTTCCTTCTCGCGATCTTCATCACTGTTTCCGAATAATAACCGAAAACCATGAGCATGAATCTCATCCTCAACGCCTCTAGCCAGCTGAGGGAAGAAGGGGTTTGTGATATCAGGTAAGATCAAACCGATTAAGCGTGATTCTCTGTTAAAAAGGGATCTAGCCACTTCATTGGGGAAATAGTTCAGCTCCTGCATCGCTTGTGTCACGCGGATTTTCGTATCTGTATGGACATATCCAGTATCGTTGAGCACGCGTGAAACAGTAGCAACAGACACTTGTGCGGCTTTTGCAACATCTTTAATTGTAGCCAATGGAGTGCCTCCCTTCGTGAATGTGTAACCGTTTACATAGATAGATTATCACGAAAGTATCGAAATGACAATCTTAAAAAAATAAAAAAAGAAAAGAAAGATGACTTCTTCCTTTTCTTAGCTAGTAATACCTGTTTTTTTAATATTCACTTTGATTTTTGGAATAATTTTCACCTTTGGATAATCGGTTACCCAGTTCATTTTCATATACTCATCATAATGTCTTACTCGATATTTTCTGCCAAGGCTTAGGACATCAGAATTTGCTTCTTGCAGCGCAGCAACGACTTTTTCGGCTTCTTTTGTCAAAATGGCTGAAAGTCTTTTGTTGAGCATTTCAATGTTCTTATCTGTATCTAGGTTATCTTTCGGATACTCGAGCACAGATGTCGTGAATTCATAATTGAGAGAGAATGTTAAGTCTCGGTGATCAGGATTGACAATCTTGATGTCTCTCTTTGAGTCTGTTACTTGAATGGTGATGTAATTGCTCTCTTTTGATTTCATGTCACTTCTGACTTTTTTTGTGAAGGTTGCATAGCTCCCCATTTTCCCGTCCATCACGGTGAGCAGAATCGCATCTTGACCGTACAGTTCGCCTTTCTTTTTTTCATTATCAAATAGGGCTACACCTTTTACACTAATTAACTGCTTTGATTGATCGAAGTGAAGTAACGGCAGTGTGAAATCCTCTCCCGTTTGCAGCATTTTGGACCGGACATTTTGAATGTTTTTAGGTGCTACTAGGGAGGACTGTGATGCGGTAGTGATTAAGTTGTTTAAATAGTCGCTCACAATAAGTTTTTCCTTGAGCAGCTGGTTGATCAATTCCACACAGCTTCCCCCTTGAACCACAGCAAGGTTTGCGAGTAAAGGGCTTTTGGGATCTCGATAAAACATATCTAAATAGGGAAGAAGGCGATTTTGAGCAAATTCATCGCCGATCAGCATGACCCGCATTTTCGATATATCAATTTTTTGGTCGACAATCCGGCTAAAGTTGGTCCTTGCTTTTCTTAAAGTCGGTGCTTCAGTTGTAAGAACAGTGGTTGAATAGTTGCCTGTATTTCCTTGCTCCATACTTTGAGACTGCTGCACCTTTCGATAGGTAATTGAGAATTTCGCATTGTCTTCTTCTCCTTGATCGACAGCTGAAGTTAAGACAAGAGAGATGTTTTTTAACAAATTCTGATCCCAGCAGCCAGGCATGAATATAAGAGAAATACACATAAGCAGCGTCAGTATGTACTTATGACGCATGTGATTTCACCTTCCCTTTGCGATGTTTGATCAAGATGGTGATGGCCATAATGATCGGAAGTGTATAAATAACTGAATATTGAGAAAAAGTCGTAAAGTCATTAAAGCGCTGAATTCTAAAATGATCTTCTGCAAGAAAACAGCTAGCGACATAGATCAAAATGGCAAAATAATAGACATATTTTTTATGCCCTTTTTTCTTCAAAATGCTGGATACGCCATTTGCACAAAAGTAGAGATAATTGCTGAGGGTGGCAAGAATGTTAAACACCCAAAAGCTGAGAAAAATTAAGTCTGTCCTCTCAATCACACCGAATGAAATGGTCTTTAATAAATAAAGAACAGGGTTGGGAATGACATTAAGCTCAATTGGGCTGAAAAACATAAAACAAATCAATGTAATAAATAGGTAGTAAAGCGTTGTGCATATATTAGAAATGGTCATGACCTTATAACGTTCCTTGGTGGTACCCTTCATAAATGGAGAGATGATAAGAATCATCTCGAATCCATTCATGGACAGCACAACGTCCTTCAATCCAATTTGAAATTGAGAAAAATCTGTTTGGAAAAAAGGCATGAGGTAGTCGATATTCGTTCCTTTTAATGCATAAATCATCAATAGAGACAGCATGAGCAAAAAGGGAGTCAAAATAAAGTTAAACCTGACAATTGCTGTGAGTTTTTCCTTTGCGATGTAGATAATGGATATCATCAGCAAAAAATCAATGACCCAATTTGGCGTAAGCGGCAGCACCCATATTCCAAGAATTCTTGTGAAAATCGATAGAACAACAATGCAGACTGAGGCAAAGTATACCGTATAGAGTACGATCAAGGTCCGGCCGATCCATTTTCCAAACACGTTGATTAACGTTTGGAAAAACGATGTGTCAGGATATTTATGAATAATGTAAATAAAAATGGTGTTGATGATTTGGATGAATAATCCGGCTAGAATAATCGTCATCCACCCATCGTGACCCATGTCTTTCATGAGCAAATGGGGGAGGGCTAAAATACCGACACCAATTTGAGATTGGATGATAAAAAAGACAGCTTGAGGTGGAGATATTTTATTGTTCATTTTTCTTTTTCCACCCTCTCAAATTTTCAATTTGCTCTTTCTTTTGCGGATTTAAATAAACAGGGCGCATTTTGTACATCCACATCGGTAATCGAATGATCGTGTCCTTTAAGTCCTGCCAGTTAAATGGAGCAACTGGTGATAAGTAAGGTACTCCTAGCGATTCCAAGCGGCATAAGTTCATGAGGACAATAGACAGTCCAAATGAAATACCGATAAAACCGAACATCGATGCCATGAACATGAGCGGGAAACGCAGCATTCGAATGGTTAACGTCATTTCAAAGGATGGAAGGACAAAAGAAGCGACGGCTGTCACTGCAACCACAATAACAAGGACATTCGAAATGAGTCCTGCTTTTACAACGGCATCCCCAATGACCAAACCGCCTACAATTCCAATCGTCTGACCAATTGGTTTTGGCAGACGCACCCCTGCCTCGCGTATGAGTTCAATGGTGATCTCCATTAGCATCGCTTCTATCAAAGGAGGAAATGGGATACCGATAATTGAATTTTTCATCGTAATGGCTAATTCATCTGGGACGACCTCATAATGAAAGCCAATGACAGCAATATAAAAAGATGGCAAAATGACTGCGATGATACAGGCAAGATAGCGGAGAACACGGATAAACGTAGCCGGAATCCAGCGGCTATTATAATCATCAGGTGATTGAAAGAAGCTAAAGAAGGTGACAGGAAGAATGATGGCCATCGGACTGCCATCCATCATCACCACAATTCGCCCTTCAAGGATTGCAGATCTCACCTTATCAGGGCGCTCTGTATCAATCAGCTGCGGGAAAATAGAAAATGAATCATCCTCAATCGCCTCAACAATAGAGCCAGGACTTAGCAGCGTGTCTACTTTAATAGAAGAAATCCGTTTGTTTACCTCTTCTATCTTTTCTTGATTAGCGATATCAGATATATAAACAGTCGCAAGCTTTGTTTCAGATTTTGTACCAATCTTATGATATTGGATAGCCAGTTTTCGATCATTTAAGTGTGAACGCAGCAAATATAAATTCGTATCTAAACTTTCGACAAATCCATCATGTGCGCCCGCAATAATACTTTCAGAAGAAGGCTCAGAAATAGAGCGCAGCGGCGGCTGTCCAACAGCAAACAATTTCATCTGCGAGGAATTTTCATCAAGAAAGGCAATGCTTCCTGCAATAATACTGTCAGTGATCAGTGTCAAATCACCTGTTTCAAGTGCACTAAGAGACTTTGTATAGTCCTGCTTCCCGGGAGGGCCTAACAAGTTGCCGATAATGAAATCGTTCAGTTTGCCTTCATCAATTCTCGTTTTAATAAAGAACAGGACTGATTTTGTTTCATTCACCATTAACTCCCGGTATTCAAAATCGCCGCTTTGCTGAAATGTTTTCTTCAGGATCCGAATTTTCTCCTCAAAGCTGCCTGATAAAAAGTGCAAGCGTGTTTGTTCATTGGTGTTTGGCATCTTTAGCCTCCTCTCACATTATTTTTTAACCTTAGTGTAAGCGGAGAAGCTGATTTTATTCGTCACCTTTGGGGAATGCATGACATGAGCCGACAACTTTCAACTAAAATCATATTAAAAATGTTAAGAAATGATGAATCTTGATAAAAACAAATGAATATTGTTTCATTGTTTAGGTCATAAGGAGTGAATATCGTAAAGAGAAGGTATAACGAAATGATCAAACTTTGACATCTTATCCCAATTTTTCGTGACCCAAAAATAAGCATATGACTTGATTTTTTGAGAGGTGACCTTTGTCATAGGTCAACGTATAGCATTCTGACCGTTGAGGATGACTTTCTAACCTGTTCATTCAAAAAGATAAAACATTCCAAAACACGCACTATTCATTTAAAGCACTGATATGACTGATTTTGTAGGGATGAGAGGGTTTTAAAACATTGATTCAAAATACATCTTAATAATTGTCAAAAAATTTAGGGAGAAAAGGACAAAAGATTTTTCGATGATTGATGGTAACGCTTTCTCTTGAATGAAGCAGAAATTCAGTCTGAATTTTGTCCGTCTTTTGTCCTTTTTATTTGAGGGAGTGCTAGGCATTTACACCTTAGGATTAGAGGAATTTGGCATACGAGGAAGTGAAAGATTATGTTACATAATACCGATTGTGATTTTATGCTGAACAGATATACTGTTGATTGAATTTACATATCACACTCATAAAAAAAGGAGATGTAGATAATCGATGTGGTTAATCGTTATAGCCTGCGTCATCATGTTAGGGATTGGCTTTATTGAAAAGAAGCGTCATCAGAAAAATATCGATGCCCTGCCGGTGCGTGTCAATATTAATGGTATTCGCGGAAAGTCCACCGTTACAAGATTGACAACCGGTATCTTAATGGAGGCAGGTTATAAAACTGTCGGCAAAACAACGGGAACGGATGCAAGAATGATTTATTGGGATACGCCAGAAGAGAAACCGATTAAAAGGAAACCGCAAGGACCGAATATCGGAGAGCAGAAGGAAGTTATGAGAGAAACAGTTGAAAGAGGAGCAAATGCCATCGTCAGTGAATGTATGGCGGTAAATCCAGATTACCAAATTATCTTTCAGGAAGAGCTGCTTCAAGCGAATATTGGCGTGATCGTAAACGTTCTTGAAGATCATATGGATGTAATGGGGCCAACTCTTGATGAAATAGCAGAAGCCTTTACAGCCACAATTCCTTACAATGGACACTTGGTTATTACGGATAGTGAATATACGGATTTCTTTAAAGAGATTGCGAAAAAACGCAACACGGAAGTCATTGTTGCAGATAATTCCAAGATTACCGATGAGTATTTACGGAAATTTGAGTACATGGTTTTCCCGGATAATGCTTCGCTGGCACTTGGTGTCGCTCAAGCATTAGGGATTGATGAAGATACGGCATTCAGAGGAATGTTAAATGCGCCGCCTGATCCAGGAGCGATGAGAATTCTTCCATTAATGGATGCAAAAACACCTGGACACTTTGTAAATGGATTTGCGGCAAATGACGCATCATCTACATTGAACATTTGGAAGCGTGTGAAAGAAATTGGATATCCAACAGATGAACCGATTATTATCATGAACTGCCGTGCGGATCGTGTAGATAGAACGATCCAGTTTGCGGAGGATGTACTTCCTTATATTGAAGCAAGTGATCTTGTTTTAATTGGTGAAACAACAGATCCAATCGTGAAGGCATATGAGGATGGAAAAATTCCGGCTGACCACTTACACAACCTTGAATATCAATCTACAGAAGAAATTATGAACATGCTTGAGAAGAAGCTTCATAATCGAGTGGTTTATGGAGTCGGTAATATTCATGGCGCCGCTGAACCGTTAATCGAAAAAATTCAAGAATACAAAATTAAGCAGCTTGTCAGCTAGGAGGAAATATAGAAAATGTTCGGATCAGATCTTTATATCTCGTTAATTTTAGGTGTTCTACTTAGTTTAATCTTTGCAGAAAAAACAGGAATTGTACCAGCTGGGCTAGTTGTTCCAGGTTATCTTGCGCTTGTATTTAACCAGCCAGTCTTCATTTTAGTCGTCTTATCTGTCAGCTTGCTTACGTATGTCATCGTTCGCTTTGGTCTATCAAAATTTATGATTTTATACGGACGCAGAAAGTTTGCTGCGATGCTGATTACAGGGATTGCCTTAAAGCTCGTATTTGATTTCTTCTATCCAGTGGTCCCATTTGAAATAGCAGAATTTCGCGGAATCGGGATCATCGTACCTGGCTTGATTGCAAATACGATTCAAAAGCAAGGTCTTACGATTACCCTTGGAAGCACGCTGCTTCTAAGTGGTGCAACATTTGCCATCATGTATGTTTACTATCTATTTTAAGATAAGGTGTGTCCAATCATGAATAAAAAATTGAGCTTTCAGGAAAAGCTGCTGAAAATCACAAAGAATCAAAAGAAAAAGACGAATAAACATGTACTGATTGCTTTACCGATCGTCATTGCTTGTACATTTCTATTTACATTTATCGGGAAAGCGCAAGTACCAACTGTAGAAAAGAATCCAGAAAACATCCTGACCGCTTCGTTTGTCGGTGACATTATGTTTGGAAGAAATGTAGAGAAAGTGACCGATCGCTACGGGAAACAGCATCTCTTTCGCTATGCCAAACCATATTTTGATGTGTCAGATTATGTAACAGGTAACTTTGAGCATCCAGTTGCATCAGATCAGGAACAGGCGGCGCAAAAGAATATTCATTTGAAAACGGATGAAGATTCTGTCCAAGCATTGAAGGATTTGAATTTCTCTGTATTAAACTTTGCAAATAACCATGCGGCAGATTTTGGTGAAAAAGGTCTGAACAACACGATCAATGCCTTTGAAAAAGCTGACATGGATTACACCGGAGCAGGTCGTAACCTCCAAGATGCGAAGCAGAACATCTCTTATAAAGAAGTGAACGGTGTCAAAATCGCTACACTCGGTTTTACAGATGTGTATGGGAAAAATTTTAAAGCAACGAATCGCAAAGCAGGTATTCTGCCAGCCGATCCATCTATTTTTATTCCGATGATTTCTCAGGCTTCTGAAAAGGCAGATATCGTCGTTGTTCATGCTCACTGGGGTCAGGAGTACAACAATGAAGTAAACGATAGACAAAGAGAATTAGCAAGAGCGATGTCGAAGGCTGGTGCTGATATCATCATCGGTGCACACCCGCACGTCCTTGAGCCAATGGAGGTCTACAATGGAACGGCGATCTTCTATAGCCTGGGGAACTTTATTTTTGACCAAGGCTGGTCTAGAACACGTGATTCTGCCCTTGTTCAATATCATCTGAATGAAGATGGAAAAGCGACATTTGAAGTTGTCCCAATGTATATCAAAGAAGCAACGCCTGCTCCAGTAAAGGCAGGATCTCTTGAGTCGAAATCCATTATTCGTATGCTGACCAATGGCACGAATGCGGATTGGAAAGAAAAAGACGGACACATTTTCTTTGAAGTCAATCATGCTGATAAAGTTCAAACATTAAAAGAAAACGGAGGAAAAGATAAGAAATGAGATTCCTAAAAGCAAGCTGGCCGTTTGTTGCGTTAATTTTAGTATTTGTCTTTATGTCTGCTTTTAAATTTAGTGACAGTCTGACAGATCATGAGAAGCAAAAGATCTCAGTTGAAATGCAGAAGATCGAGCAGCAAAAGCAGTCGAAAGCGGAAGCGAATAAATAGAGTCATGGTGAATAGAAGGGGCACGCCTTGCGTGCTCTTTTTTGTCGAAAAAAGGTGTAAAATGAAAGGTGTCATGCCGAAACTAGAGAAGAAAGGAGGGAAAAGATCATGAAATGGAAAGGAATGTTGATTGGAGGCTGTGCGCTCGTAGGGCTGATGTTCATGTCCCAATCAGAGGTGTCTGCTCAAACAAAGTCTCCTTTGGAGCAAGCGGAAAAGCTGATTGGAACACCTTATCATAAAGGGGGAACCGATTCAAAAACGGGCTTTGATGCATCTGGGTTTATTCAATATGTATACAAGACATCAGGCACATTTGATTTGCCGCGGAAGGTCATCGATCAATATCAGATTGGAGAAAAGGTATCATGGGAAAAAGCCAAACCCGGAGACCTCGTGTATTTCCGTAGTCCTGAGGAAACAAAAAAGATCCCGACACATGTGGCTTTGTACGCTGGAAACCATCAAGTAATCCACATCACGCTTAGTCAAGGTGTGGTGAAAACAGATGTCAGCCAAAGCAAATATTGGACAGACCGATTTTATGCGGTCAAACGGCTGCCTGTTTCTCAAGAAATCTCTGATGATCTTGTTGTGAAAGATGCGATGAAATATTTAGGTGTCCCTTATGTGTTTGGTGCAGCAGATCCAAAGGTTGGCTTTGATTGTTCAGGTTTTTTACAATATTTATTTGAAAAATCACTTGGCATTTATTTGCCTAGAAGTGCTGAACAGCAATGGATGGTCGGAGAAAAAGTAGCACTAGACGATATTCGTCCTGGCGACTTTGTCTTTTTTAGCAACACATATAAACCCGGAATTTCTCATGTAGGGATGTACATTGGGGGCGATCGTTTTATTCATGCGAGCCGTTCTGAAAGTGTGACGATTTCTTATTTGTCCGAATCGTATTGGCGCGAGAAATGGACAGGTGCGAAACGATTAACTGAGCTGAAACTAGTGAAAGAAGACCCAATCGTATCAAAAGCTGCTACGTATATTGGGGAAGTCCCTTATGTCAAAGGCGGTACGAACCCAGAGAAAGGGTTTGATACAGCAGGATTCACACAGTATGTATATCAAAAAGTGCTTGGCATTGAGCTTCCGCGCTATGCGTCAGGACAAGTCAAGGCAGGCACGCCTGTAAAACGTTCGGAGCTTAAGCCAGGAGATCTTGTCTTCTTCAAAGGGACTTCATTGATGCCGGCCATTTATGCAGGATCAAATCAAGTCATTCATGTGACCGTCTCAAATGGTGTTGTCATTACCAATATGAAAACAAGTATGTACTGGAAGGATAAATATGAGACGGCTGTTAGAATTAAAAAATAAAGAAAAAGCCCGATCAACACTTGGATCGGACTTCTGGACTTCTCACTAGGCGCTGATTAGACAAGCGTCTTTTTTTCTTGGAATTGATTCTGTAAAAGCAGATCAATAAAATAGGCGACGCCATCTTCATGGTTGCCTTTTGTGACGTATGTGCTCTTTTCTTTAATGATGTCCACCGCATTCCCCATCGCAATCCGGTGACCTGCTTCCTCGAACATGGATAGATCATTAGGGCTGTCACCGATCGCATAAATATTGGAGCGGTCTACGCCATAATGGGCTGCGAGTTTTTTAAGGGCATGTCCTTTCCCTGACTCTTTTGGCAGCACCTCAATGATATGTTTTCCAGACGAGGTCAATGAGAGCTCAGGCATCTCGGCAAGAAGATCTCGTGCTTCCTGAAGCTTGTTCATATCAAATGAGAAGCACAGTAATTTATAGGTCGCTTCATTCGACTCAAAAATCTGGCGGATATCATCCACTGATTTGATGCCAAATTGTTTAAATTGGGTCATTGCCCCTTCCCATAAATCAGCTACATCCTCATTTGGATTTGCGCTTTTGATCACATCAAATTCTGCTTTCAGCTTCTCTTTTCCATCAAATGGGGAGAGGAGGGCATCGTCAGTATATACCTCGAAGTAAATGTTCCGTTCCACTAATGCCTTTGCCGCACGTTTCCCAGCTTCTTGATCAAGTGTGATTCGGCTGAAGAGCTTGTATCCTTCGGTATGGACGGTCCCGCCGTTTGCCGCAATAATTGGAATGTCCAAATCGCCAAGAAGGTTCTTCACATCAAAAGTCGCCCGCCCTGTGCAGATGGTGACAATATAGCCAGCTTCCTTCGCACGAATCAATGCCTGCCGGTTTTGATCGGAAATTTCACTTTTTGTATTCAAGAGTGTGCCGTCTAAATCAATCGCAATCATTTTTTTCATCGCTGTCAAATCCTCCTTCATTCATGCAATAGCCTCTTAAAAGTATGTACGATTTCCTTCATTCTCATGAAAGAGTGAGGAGATTTGATTCCTCTCTATATCAAGGCTAAACAAAAATGTCCAAATGATCAATGGTGAGATGAGAAAAAGCGCCCCACAGGGACGCTTTCTGTTTAAGATAATTCAAGCTGCTTCTTCAATTCAGTTTTTACTTCGTTTAGTTGATTTTGATCCAATTGGAAGTAATAGACGCCGTTTGGCTGATAGTCTGAACCTTTTAGCTGAATCGTATCAACAGATTTTAATGAAGTCAGAAGCGGGAAAAGACCGACTAATTCTTTCATAGAAAGGGTCGTTGAGACATTATCACCAAGTGTATCAATGATATTGTCATATGACGGAATAGA
Source organism: Bacillus pumilus (assembly GCF_024498355.1). Lineage (GTDB taxonomy): Bacteria > Bacillota > Bacilli > Bacillales > Bacillaceae > Bacillus > Bacillus pumilus_P. The sequence continues at coordinate 3,174,213 of NZ_CP101833.1, read as the reverse complement.
CGTTAATGATTTTGATTTATCAAAAATGGCTTTTAAAACTTCCATTTGACGCTGTCCGCGCATTAAATCACTATCTGCTTTTCTCGTTCTCACATATGCGAGAGCTTGATCGCCGTCTAGTGTATGAGTGCCTGTTTGAAGCACAACCTTGCCTTTTGTATCTTTTTGAATTTGTTTGACAAGATATTCGTCCTTAATGTTAATAGAAACGCCGTTTAGTTCATTCACAATTTCCTCAAATGCTTTGAAATTACTTTGAATGACAAAGTCGACCGGAATATCTAGTAAATCTTCAACTGTACTCACCGTTAAATCTGCACCGCCAAATGCGTGTGCGTGAGTAATTTTGTCATAACCATGACCTGGAATATTGACGTATGAGTCCCTTGGAATGCTTAATAATTTAACGGTTTTATTAGTGCGGTTAATCGTCGCCAAGACCATTGCATCGCTTCGTGCCTGTTTAACTGTTTCGCCTGGTCTGCTGTCAATTCCGAGCAGCAAAACAGAAAAACTGTCTTTTCCTGGATCAAATGCTTCAATCCGTTTGACAGATTGTGCGCCTCGATCTAGAGACACTTGTGCTTTTTTGGCAGCATTTGTCACTTTATAGTAGGCATAGCCTGTGACAGAAGCGGTTGTCAGTAAAAGAATACCGAATATAAAAAGAGTGACTTTCACCCATGGTTTTAAACGCTTTTTTCCTTTGCGTTTGCTTCGTGATTGATCCATATATTTTAAACCCTCGCCTATGATTTTTATAGTAAAGATGTTCTTTCTTATGCTTACAAACTAAAACAAATATACCTTAAAACGGGATATAGTGCGACATTTTTTCGCCAACGCTTAATTGACGTTTCCTTATCGTAAAAAGTTTCATTGATACGAAAATGAAATATATTTGTCATAAAACATCGAAATGTTTGAAATGACAGGAAGTGAGGAAAATGATTTTTTATTAGAGAAACATCCAGTAAACACAGACAAAAGAGGGGTTATGTTGATGAAAAATCGGAATGGATGGCTTTATTTCTTCGGCGCACTTGGCGGCGCCTTATATGGCTATGATACAGGTGTCATCTCTGGAGCCATCTTATTTATGAAAAAAGATTTAGGTTTAAACGCGGTTACAGAGGGGCTTGTCGTCAGCTCGATTTTAATCGGAGCGATGTTTGGTTCCACTCTTTCTGGAAAACTGACAGACCAATTTGGGCGGAAAAAAGCAATCGTCGCCGCAGCTATTTTGTTTATTATCGGCGGATTTGGAACAGCCTTTGCCCCAAATACGGAAGTGATGGTCTTATTCCGAATCGTACTAGGGCTTGCTGTAGGCTGCTCGACGACGATTGTTCCATTATATTTATCTGAACTTGCTCCAAAGGAATCAAGGGGGGCACTGTCCTCTTTAAACCAGCTCATGATCACATTTGGTATTCTTCTCGCCTATATTGTGAACTACGTTTTAGCAGATGCGGAGGCATGGCGTCTGATGCTTGGAATTGCAGTGGCTCCTTCTGTCCTTCTATTATTTGGTATTTTGTTTATGCCAGAAAGTCCTCGCTGGCTGTTTGTCCATGGACAGGCTGACCGAGCGAAGGCGATATTATCAAAACTTAGACAGAGTAAGGAAGAAGTCGAAGAAGAAATTTTAGATATTCAAAAGGCGGAAAGTGAAGAGAAAGGCGGTCTTAAGGAATTATTTGAGCCGTGGGTGCGCCCAGCATTGATCGCTGGTGTCGGTTTAGCTTTTTTACAGCAGTTTATCGGTACCAATACGATTATTTATTATGCACCAAAAACATTCACAAGTGTCGGCTTTGGTGATTCAGCGGCGATTTTAGGAACCGTAGGAATTGGCGCAGTGAATGTGATCATGACGTTTGTGGCGATCAAAATGATTGACCGTGTAGGACGGAAATCGTTACTCCTATTTGGGAATGCTGGAATGGTCCTCAGTTTAATTGTTCTGTCAGTGGTGAATCGATTTTTTGAGGGGTCAACAGCCGCAGGATGGACAACGATTATTTGTTTAGGACTCTTCATCGTGATCTTTGCCGTCAGCTGGGGTCCAGTCGTATGGGTGATGCTTCCAGAGCTGTTCCCAGTACATGTTCGGGGTATTGGCACAGGTGTATCTACATTCCTTCTTCATACAGGGAATTTGATCATCTCGCTAACGTTCCCAGCTTTATTAAGTGCGATGGGCATCAGCAATCTCTTCCTCATTTATGCAGTCATCGGCGTAGGTGCCTTCTTATTTGTGAAATACTTAGTGACAGAAACGAAAGGGAAAAGCCTTGAAGAAATTGAAGAGGATTTAAAAAAGAGAAACCGTGCCGTCGTAAGTGACGAAGGGGAAACGGTGTGAAAAAAGACCAGCTGCCTTATGCAGCTAGTTCAGCGTGTAGACAAACCCTCGCATTCGGTGTCAGTCCTGCGTGCCGGTGCTCATGAATGTCACATTCACTCCGCTCTGGTACTCGTCCTTCCTAGACTTCAAAGGTTTTCTATCACGCTGAAAAGAAGACAAAGGGCTAAAATAAAGTTCATTTTAGCCCTTTGTTAAACAAACGTTTAATCAAGAAAGGAAAAACGCTCATCTTCTGAACGTGCTGCATATGACATACATATGGAACAGGCGGGCGAAAGGTGGAAATAAGATGAAAGGAAAAACGAGCATTGTCATGCTGACGTACAACGAACTGCATTTAACCAAAAAATGTATCGACAGTATCAAGCAGCATACTCGAAGTGGCCAATATGAACTTATCATCGTCGATAATGCATCAACAGACGGCACGAAGGAATATGTGAGAGAGTTGGAAGATGTTATTTTCATTGAAAACGAGAAGAACCAAGGTTTTGCAAAGGGGTGTAATCAAGGAGCGAAAAAAGCGACAGGAGATAGCATTCTCTTTTTAAATAATGACACGATGGTGACTGAAAACTGGCTTTCTCCATTAAAAGAGGCGCTATTTGCATCAGATCGTATTGGAATGGTGGGACCTGTCTCCAATTATGTGAGTGGTCCTCAGATGGTCCAGCCATCGTATACAGATGTGAAGGAGCTCCCAGCCTTCGCTAAGGAATATACAGCTGCTAGAAAAGGTCAGAGGACGTACGTGCATAGACTTGTGGGTTTTTGTCTGCTGGTGAAACAAGAGCTGATCGAGGATGTGGGGTTATTTGATGAACGGTTTGTGTACGGATCATTTGAGGATGACGATCTTTGTTTGCGTTCATTGCTGAAGGGATATCAACTGCAAATTGTCCATGATTCATTTGTGCATCATCACGGTCATGCAACCTTCCGTGCGAATCAAGAAACGAACATCTCTACACTGTTTGCAGAGAACAGGCTTCGGTTTTTAGATAAATGGGGCATTGATTTAAACCTGATCACCCCTCATCCATATTTTACGGCACTGCTGCCTCAAGAGGCTAAATATGTGCTGGATGTTGGGTGCGGCGCAGGGGCAACTGGTCTTGAGCTCATCAATAGTCAGTCTGTTGACATGTACGGGGTAGAGGCCGATGCTTTAAAAGCAGAGATTGCCAAGGCGTATTACCAAGAAGTCATCGAGGCCAAAGCGGATGAGTACCCGTGGTCAGAGAAGGAAGCCTTTTTTGATGCGGTCATCTTTTCTGATGTATTAGAGCATGTGTCAGATCCATGGAAAATCATTACACAAGCGCACACGTCTTTAAAGCCAGGTGGCGTCATCATTTGCTGCTTGCCTAACATGATGCATGCGGAGGTGCTCCTTCCATTAATGACAGGGGATTTTACGTATCAAGAGGTAGGGATTTTAGATCGAACGCATATGAGATTCTTCACACCAAAAACGATGCATGCACTATTTCCAGACCATTTGTTTGACCCTGTGATAGAACAACAAATCAATGTACAGGTTGATCAAAACGTCCAATTGTTTTTTGACGAAGTGGCGAGAGTAGGAGAGTCACTTGGATTTCAAACAAAAGCTTTATCTGATCAAGTGACACTATATCAGCTTCTGATTGTGGCACGTAAAAAAGGCGGCGCCCCTTCAGGCTAACCGCCTTTTTGCTGTTACCATTTAAAGCTTTTCGTTCCGCCTTCTGCACCGAAGTTCAAAATGCTGACATTTACATCATATTGGATATCAGCTTCTTGGAATAGCGTGTCCCATTCGTCACGATGCTTCTCCCAAAAGTCAGGATACTTGATGCGCACCTGACGACTTAAAAAGATCGGATCAACACCCACTTCGGTCTGCATGTGGCGGACGGCTTTATGAATCCGCCCCTTGATTTTTTGGGAAAAAATGCGCTCATAACGCTTGATGTACTGTTCATCGAATGAGTTTTCAGAAGGATATTGATCTTCAGATAGTTTACCATTTGTTTTTACACTGACTTTAAAGGAAATCTTTCCATCCTTTAAATAAGGTTCGACCTTGGAAGCGGCTTTCTTGATTTCAAATGTAATGGGATAGCCTTTGTAGGTTGCAGGAACAACTCCGCCTGAGATACGATTCATCATCCAATTTAAAGCTTGAACATCATTTGCTGGAATAAACCCTATGAGTTTTCGTGTTTTTCCATGAATGATACCTGCTCCATCATAGATAAGCTCGTCGTTAATGGCATCCACACTTTGAACAAGAAAGCTTACGCCCATCTGAAAGTAATCGGACGCTCTCCCAATACGTGTTGGAAGTAAAATTTTTCCGTTATAGTCCCGGTTTTTTGAGGTTTCAAAGATGTGCTCAACCGGTGCTTTTTGCTGCGAATTTATTTTTTGATTGATTACCTTTGAAGCATTATCCCGTGTCACTAAGAGATAGCTGCTTCTTCGAACCTCGTCATCTCGTATAAAGTGATTGAGTGTCCCTTGAATATCGTGATGCTCTGCCTGACTTTTGCCGAACAAAAAGATTTTGAGATGATCACTGTAGATCGGCTGGTTCTTCAAAGCGACACGACTGACAGCCTCAAGCACATTTTCCCCCTTCGATACGACATTGACATAGCCGGTTGAAGTGGCTTCTTGTGTTCCCCCCATATTTGGCACAAGGTTTTGGTAGGTGAGCTTCACGCCTTGATCATCTGTTTCATCGATGCCAACGCCGCGCACAAACGTTAATGTCTCAATGTCCTTTATGTCCCAGCACCCTGCAGTTAGAAGAAAAAGAAGGCAGGACAAGCAGGATAAAAGTAAACGCCTTCGTCTCATGCAGAACGACCTCCCCATTTTTTACGTATCGCCAGCAGCATAAATGTGATAAAAGGAATGGCTAAAATGATGAACAGAGCGTAGCCGAGTAAAGTGGAAAAATAAAAGACTTCATTAATATTTTTTGGAAAAAGAGATAGGGCAGAGGTTAAGAAAAACAACAGCCATAGCAACCTCGTTAAATTGGTCTTCTTAAAGACTGTGTGACACCCTTTAATGGCAAATTGGAAAAAGCCCAGCATGCAAATAAACTGCTGGCATGTCCATATCGTCAGTAAGAAAATATCAAAGCGTTCAATGAACACCCCTTCAAGTTCTAGCGCTTGAATGAGTGAGACGGTGGGCCATGTGAGTGACATCGTTTCTCCAACAGTCATGGAGCCAATCACAACAAAGAGCGTGAGGGAGTACACAAGTGATGTAATTCCGACCCCGATGGCTGCGGCCCATTTTGCTTTCGACCATTTGTCTTTATAAATGAGCGGTACGACAAACAAAATCACTTCAAAGCCTGTAAATTGAATGAAGGTTTGAGAGAAAATTTTACCGAAATCTTCAAATCCGTGCGCCATGACGGGCCGCAAATAATCAAAATTAAATATTTTCAGGCTAAACAGCATCAGCCCAATATAAATAACCATCGTAATAGGGTAAACATACGTCACTATCTTCACCAATGGAAAGATACCGCTTTTTAAATGATAGATCGCTACAAGTAGAAAAATCATCACAATCACGGCCATAGGGGTCGATTGAAGAAGGAAAAACTGAACCACTTCGCCGAGTACACGCGCCTCAAAACCAACAATGGCTAGTAAATAAGCAATCATGATTAAATTAAAGAACGTGCCGAAGAAGGCACCGGCGCCTTTTGTATTAGAATCAAAGATCGTATCCGGTGCATTCTTTTCGGCAATCCAGCCTAATAAAAAAGCAACGAAAGCAAAGATGACTCCCTGTATTAATACAATGATCCAGCCATCAGGGAATCCTGAATTGGCAGAACTGCGAGGAATGGTTAAAATTCCAGCGCCTATCATTGTAGAACTGCACAGAATGGTGACTTGTAACAATGATAGCTTATCAGCTCTGTACATTGCTTACTCCCCTTGTCTTTTGATATTTTTTGTCTTGGCGGTTTTCGGTCTTGATTTAAATAGTCCTATAGGCAAACGAACGTACGTATCCTTTAAATCTGAATATGGTGAAGACAAAATAGGTGTAAAATAATCAAAACCAAAGGTCTTCAATTGCATGAGATGACAAAGCACGAATAAATAACACATGATTAAGCCGTACAAACCCAAAATAGCAGAGCTGAAAATCGCCATAAACCGAAGGATTCGTAACGGGAAGCTAAAGTCATATGATGGCGCTGTGAAATCAGCCAATGCAGTTAGTGAAACAATAATGACCATTAAGGCACTGACGATATTCGCTTGTACAGCCGCCTGACCAATAATCACGCCGCCAATCAATCCAATTGTTTGCCCAATCGCTCGAGGAAGACGAAGTCCAGCTTCTCGCAGCAGTTCAATCGTAAAAGACATGAGAATGGCTTCAACCACAGGAGGAAACGGGACATTTTGCCTACTACCTGCGATGGTGAGTGCCATCTGTGTCGGTAATAAACCGGGGTGATAGGAGACAAGGGCGATGTAGAGCCCGGGTAAAAAAATCGTTAACAGTACGGCGACATAACGGAGTAGGCGTAAAAGAGTCGCGCTTGTCCATCTTTGATAATAATCCTCTGGTGATTGCATTAAGGCTGTAAGTGTCATAGGCAGAATAAGAGCAAAAGGTGTGCCGTCAAGCAAAATGGAAACCTTGCCTTCAAGCACAGATGCGATCACCCGATCAGGGCGTTCCGTGTTTTGAATCTGTGGAAAAATGGAAATGTGACTGTCCTCAATCAGCTGTTCAATATAGCCGGTTTCAGGGATATCATCCATTTTGATTTGTTTTATGCGTGATAGAACATCTTCTACTAGTTTTGGATCAGCAATATCACGAACGTACACGAGAGCGGCAGTTTTCTTATTACGAGTGCCTACATTCACCTTTTGAATGACAAGATTAGGATCGTTTGCCCTCTCGCGTAGTAAAGCGGTATTTTTTTCAAGGTTCTCAATAAATCCAATCCGTGGTCCTCTTACAAGTACTTCAGATTGCGGCTCCTCTACTTCTCTAAATTGAAAAAGGTTCGTATGAAGCGCAAGAGCTTGCGTCGCCCCATCTACAAATAAAATAGCCCTGCCGCTATATAACTGCTCGATGGCAAGGTTCATATCTTCCAGCACATCATTTTGAATGCCAAAGAACTTCTTAGACAGGGAAGGAAGTGTGGTGTGATCGACTTCGGTGATGTCCAGTTCCTTTTGCATAGGTGAAATGATTTGTTTGGAAAGCATCTCAAATTCTGTGAGTCCCTCAACGTACACGAGACATGCAGAGACAGCAGAAGGACCAAATGAAAAAGAGTGGAACACGATATCATCACTTTGCCCGGCAAAGCTTTTGACGCGCTTGATGACGGACTGTATATCTTGTTCAATACGACTTTTCATAATACCTCACCACCCTCATGTCATGTTTTTTATAGAGTGACTCGGAAGGAGGAGAATTATGCAAATAGAAAAAAGAGAATCCCTGAAAATAGGAATTCTCTCGATATGTTTATCTCGCAAGCCAGCCGCCATCAACAGCTAAAATGTGGCCGTTCATATAATCGGAAGCTGGTGAGCTAAGGAAAACAGCTGCACCGGCTAGATCCTCAGGCTGTCCCCAGCGCCCGGCGGGGATTCTTTTGAGAATTTCTTCATTTCGATTCGCATCATCACGAATGGCTTGAGTGTTATTGGTTGCAATATAACCAGGTGCGATCGCATTTACCTGAATTTGATGTTTCGCCCATTCGTTCGCAAAAGCTTTGGTCAGACCAGCGACAGCATGCTTACTCGCTGTATAAGCGGGAACAAAGACGCCGCCTTGAAACGAGAGGAGGGAGGCGATATTGACGATTTTCCCTTGCCCGTTTTTCAGCATTTGCTGCCCAACCTTTTGAGTGAGAAAAAAGAGACTGTTGATATTCACATCCATGACAGTATGCCAATTTTCCTCTGAATAGTGAGCGGCCTCTTCTCTTTTAATGGTTCCAGCATTATTGATTAAAATATCAATGGTATGCTGCTTTAAAATGGTATCGACATCCCGCTGTGCAGACTGAGGATCGGCAAAGTCGACCTGATATGCATGAAATGATCTGCCAGTCTGTTCGACAAGCGCTTTTGTTTCATCAAGTGGTGTGCGGTGGTATGTGCCGATGATATCTGCACCTGAACGGGCAAGCGCCACAGCAATACCTTGACCAATGCCAGTTCCAGGACCTGTCACAAGGGCTGTTTTGCCTTCGAGGGAAAAGAGGGACGCAACATATGATGTCGTCGTCACCCTCGTTACCTCAGCTGGTCCATTGGGACAAAGTCCATATCTTTGAACGTATAGTTTTCTCCCGCCATTGCCCAAATAAATGAATAATTCGCTGTACCTGAGCCTGAATGAATGGACCAGGCAGGAGAAATAACCGCTTCCTCATTTGCGACAACGAGATGTCTCGTTTCAGAGGGCTCCCCCATAAAATGAAAGACACGTGCCTCTTCTTCTATATCAAGATATAAGTACACTTCCATACGCCGGTCATGAATATGAGCAGGCATCGTGTTCCATGTGTTATTCGTTTCAAGCTGAGTCATTCCCATCATGAGCTGACAGCTTTGGATGCCGTCTGCATGGATGACCTGATACAGGTTTCGCACGTTTGAGGCAGACGCCTCCCCTAAGTGATTCGGTGTTAATTCAGCAATGGCTGCCTTTTGCGTAGGGTATGCTCTATGAGCCGTTGCTGATACAAGATAGAACTTGGCCTGCTCGCCTGATGAACTAGTAAACTGCACATCTTCGTGTCCAAGACCAATATATAAGAAATCTTTATGCTCCAGCACAAAAGACTCACCATCGACTGTAACCGTTCCTTGCCCGCCGACATTCACGATGCCAATTTCTCGTCTTTCAAGGAAATAATCCGTGCGTAAAAAGTCGCCGGCATCCAGCTTGATCGTTTCTGCTGTCGGCATTGCCCCGCCAATGACCACACGATCCTCATGCGAATAATAGAGCTTCAATTCACCGCTGACGAATAGCGTAGGAATATGAAAATGACGACGAAGTTCCTCTGTTGTAAAACGTTTGACCTGCTCAGGATGTACAGCATAACGATTTTCCATTTGAAATAAGCCTCCCTTTCTATCTGAAACAAAATATTGGTGTTTTATTTGGTATCGGTTTCAAGGAAAATTCTAGAGGAAAAAGAGAGCGGCGTCAACCGTTAATTTGAAATCACTTTCTTTTATCTTGATAAGATGTATTTTTTCATGAGCATGCAAAAAATTCTTCTGGTATTCATCAAATTATGGTATGCTCTTTTTAAGTTTATTTGAAATCGGTTTCGAAACAAATCAGAAGATTAATCGTGGGAGTTTTTTGAATGAAAGAGAAGAAGCAAATGAAAGTGACCATTAACGAAGTTGCAGCTTATGCAGGTGTTTCAAAATCAACAGTATCCAGATATATCAATGGCAGAACAAATGAAATTTCTTCTGAAAAGGTAAAAAAGATTAAAAAAGCCATTGAGGAGCTCCATTACCGCCCGAGTCAGCTCGCTCAAGGACTAAAAGTAAGAAAAAGTAAGGTCATTGGTTTTATTGTAGCCGATATAACGAATCCATTCTCTGTAGCGACGCTTCGCGGTGTCGAAGAGATTTGTGATGAATATGGGTACAGCATCATGGTGTGCAACACAGATAATCGTCCAGAAAAAGAACGAGAAATGCTCCTGAAGCTGAATGCGCATTATATTGAAGGGCTCATCATCAATACGACAGGTCAAAACAATGACATTCTACAGGATTTTAAGAAAAACGGTGTACCGATTGTCCTTGTTGACCGTAAATTACCTGAACTCAAAGTCGACACAGTGACAACGAATAACCGTGATATCACGATCCGACTGCTTCGACAAATGTATGAGAAAGGCTACGATCACATCGCTTTCTTTACTGAGCCGGTTGATGGGATTAGTCCTCGTGAAGAACGAAAAGAAGCATATGAACAGACGGCCATGAGTAAACATAAGAAACCTATCATTTCAGAAATCAATTTGAAGAAAAAGGAACAAATACGAGAAGAGATTGTCCGTTTTTTACAATCAAACCATCAAAAAAAGGCGATTTTAGCAGGCAATGGTTTACTCATGCTGAAGCTCATTAGTGAACTCGTGGAGCTTGGGATCAAGATTCCTGATGAGATAGGCATTGCCGGGTTTGATGATACAGAATGGTATAAGCTGATTGGGCCAGGGATCACAACTGTTGCACAGCCATCTCATGAAATGGGGAAAGCGGCCATGCAAAAAATCAAGACACGGCTTGAAGGCGATGAAAGTGCGCCCCAAACCATTCAACTCGATGGAGAAATCATTGTCAGGAAATCTTTATAAGCGAAAGGCAGAGAAGAGTATACATACGTGCATGCTCTCTCTTTTTCAACTAATTTGAAACCGGTACCAAGAGAGGGGAGAAATGAGTGAAAGCATTGGATGCGGTCACATTTGGGGAATCAATGGCGATGTTTTACGCAAAAGAAGTTGGAGAACTTCATCAAGTGCATACGTTTCAAAAGGCGCTTGCTGGTGCAGAGAGTAACGTCGCTGTCGGCCTTTCAAGGCTGGGTTTTGAGGTTGGCTGGATGAGCAAAGTCGGGGCAGACTCACTTGGCACATTTATTTTAGAAGAGCTTCAAAAAGAAGGGGTCGATACAAGTGCAGTGCTCCGTTCAAATGATGGGTCCCAAACTGGGTTATTGCTTAAATCAAAAGTCATTGATGGAGACCCTGACGTGACGTATTACCGGAAAGGCTCTGCTGCGAGCACAATGAGTCCAAGTGACTTTCCCTCCAACTATTTCCGGCAGGCTGGACACCTTCATATGACAGGTATTCCGCCTGCACTGTCTAGTGAAATGAGAGCGTTTTCTTTTTGTGTCCTTCAAGCCATGAAGGAAGCAGGCAAAACCATTTCATTTGATCCGAACATTAGGCTTCAGCTATGGGAAGAGGAAGAGGATATGATTCATACGGTGAACCAGATAGCCTATCAAGTCGATTGGTTTTTCCCGGGACTTGCAGAAGGGCAAAGGCTCACGGGATGCCATGAGCCGGAAGAGATTGCAGAGGTCTATTTACAAAAAGGTGTCAAGCTAGTGGTCATTAAGCTCGGAGCGGAAGGTGCCTTTTATAAAAGTGCCGCCGGTCAGGGAATTGTGAGCGGGTTTCATGTTCATGATGTCGTTGATACGGTCGGCGCTGGTGATGGATTTGCAGTGGGGGTCATTAGTGGCTTACTTGACGGCTTATCCTATGAAAAATCCGTTACAAGGGGTAATGCCATTGGGGCACTTGCGGTGATGTCTCCAGGAGATAAGGATGGACTGCCCACTCGGGAGGAGCTTCAGGCGTTTATGAAAGAAGCCAAACGGAATCACAGGCGGGAGTATATGAAGGGGGATGAGAGAGATGGGAAAGTCAGCAAGTTTGAACGTTAAAGAGCAGCTCGCAGTCTGTAAACTGATCGCAGTGGTTAGAGCGGATAGTGAAGGAGAAGGCATTGAGATGATTCAGCGTTTAAAGAAAAAAGGGGTGCGTGCCATTGAAGTAACGTATACCACTCCAAATGCTGAACGCATCATCGCATCCTTTCGGCATGAGCAAGAACTCATTGTAGGAGCAGGAACGATCACGACGCTTGAACAGGCACAATCAGCCATTGAGGCAGGCTCGCAATTTATTGTCAGTCCAGGATATCTCTCTGTGATTGGAGAGCATCTATCATTTCACGATACACTCTATGTGCCAGGTGTCCTGACCCCGAGTGAAATCATGCAGGCAAAAGCAAATGGATACCGCTTGCTCAAGCTTTTTCCAAGCGGCTCCTTCGGTTTGTCCTATATGAAAAACTTACAAGGCCCGTTTCCAGAGGTTGAATTTATTCCAACAGGCGGCATTCATCCAGCCGATGTCCCAAAATGGCTCGCAGCAGGTGCTGTGGCAGTAGGTGTCGGCAGTCAGCTTGGAAGCAGTACAGCAGAAGAATTACAAGCGGTTCTTTCTTCATAAATACTTGATATGACACCAAACAACTGGCTCATGGATGCCGGTGGTTTGTTCGTTTATCTGACATAACAGCGGGTAAGATTCGACTCTTCACGTACAATGATCGTGAAGGAGGGATTGGAATGTACATTCAACAAGATGCACTCACAGATGGACGGATAGATCAGCTGATCACCGGTCATGTAGAAGAGATGAAGGAGCATTCTCCCCCAGAAAGCATTCATGCCCTTCCATTAGACGATTTGAAAAAACAAGATGTCACAGTGTGGAGTGTATGGGATGGAGAGGAACTTCTTGGCTGCGGAGCGATAAAGGAGCTATCAAGTGAACATGGTGAAATCAAATCGATGAGGACGGCAGCTCTCCATATGCGAAAAGGGGTAGCAAGGCAAATGCTGACCTACCTTCTCCAAGAAGCCAAACAGCGAGGCTATACACGTGTCAGCCTCGAAACAGGTGCGATGGCTTTCTTTGAACCAGCAAGAAGACTATATGAAAGCTTTGGGTTTCAATATTGTCCGCCTTTTGGTTCATATCAAGAAGATCCAAACAGTTTATTTATGACAAAGGAATTATAGAGGTCGAGAGAGTATGCTTATAAGCAGCTCTTTTTTTATGCGGCAACAATGAAAGGAGGGGGATGTGAGTGAAGCTGTCTAAGTTGATTGGAATAGGCGCTCTTCTCACAGTTTGTGTGCTATCCGTCATTTCTTTATGTGTATTAGGTCAAGATTTATTTAAGATTGAAAGCGCTTCTGACAAAGTGGTATCAACCTATCAATATCACTTTGTCCTTGTACCGGAGGAACTTGATAACGAATATTGGCAACTGGTGCAAAAGGGAGCTGCTGATGCGGCGGCCGTTCATCGTGTGTATCTCGAATACCTGGGCCCAAAGCAGGCTGATTTGGATGATCATCTTAAAACCATTGATATGGCGATTGCTGGGCATGTAGATGGTATTATGACGCAGGGACTTGACGCGAAGAAATACAAACCGCTCTTTCAAAAAGCAAGGGAAAAAGGCATTGATGTCGTCACAGTCGATACGGATGCAGAGGGGAGCAAGCGTCAAGTGTATGTTGGAACGGATAATTATTATTCAGGCTTTATCGCAGGGCAGGCGCTCATCGCAGATACAACAGGCGAACAGTATGTAGGAATTGTCACGGGCCGGCTTGATGCCATCCACCAGAAGCTGCGCGTTAAGGGATTTCGAGATGCCGTTTCTGCTGAAAAACGCATTCATATTGCTGGAATAGAAGAATCAGCCATTACGAAGTCAGGGGCTTCCGGTGCAGCGTATAAACTATTAAACAATCATGCAGAGCTGACCGCATTTTATGGAACAAGCGCATTAGATGGTGTCGGCATCATTCAAGCAACAGAGCAATATCGATCAGCTGCTGATTTTTATGTACTCACATTTGATACATTGCCTGATACGATTCAGGCGCTTGATGATGAAAAAATCGATGCGGTGGTCGTGCAGCACCCATATGAAATGGGCTACCAAGCGGTTGAATCACTTGTTCGTTTGCAGAAAGGCGAAAAGGAAGAAGCGCTGCAGTACACAGGAACGAGTGTGATTCGGCGCGGGGATTTGCCTCTTCATCAAACAGAAAGACCACAGGGGGTTCAGCCATGAGAAGGATTCGAAGTAAATTGTTATTGGCGTTTTTAATCCTTGTGCTTCTTGGTAACGTGGCTGCTTTTTTTGTCTATTGGAGCAGCTCGAAATTAACCTCAGAATATAGCAGGAGCTTTCGTTCTTTTCTCCTGCTTAATGATATATCCACAGAGGCAAAAACGATGTATGAAAAGGTCAATGCCTATGCCATTGAGAAAGATCGGCAGTTTGCCAGAGAATATATTGAATCAAAACAGAAAATGAAAACCTATGATCAGGTGCTGCTAAAAGATGCCGGGCTTCATGCGGCGATACCCTCTATTGAAAAATATCAATATATGATGCGGACGCTCATGAATGAAGGTGATGCGACCATGACACATGTAAAAGAAGGGAAAATCAAAGAATATGCTGCAAGTGTGAAGGAGGTGAGAACAGTCTCCTCCTATATACAAGAGCAGACGATGACCCTGCTAGATGATGAATTATCTGAGTATCAGGCACTCTATCAATCACTTCAAAAAAGACATCAAACTTATGCGCTCTTTACCCTGTGTCTGTTTACGTTATCGATTGGGGTCGCATTATGGATGGCATATATCATTGCTGGCGGGATATCAAGGCCAATCGTCCACCTGTCTCGAAGTGCCAAAGAAGTATCAGAAGGAAATTTTGATGGAGCGAATTTGCATGTCACATCAAAGGACGAAATATCTGTGTTAAATGAGGCCTTTCAACGAATGCGGCAGGAGATGAAAATGATGATTGAAGAGATGAAACAAAAGGCTGCCTTAGATCAAAAAATCAAAGACATGAAGTTGAAAACGCTGCAAAACCAAATGAACCCACACTTTTTATTTAACACATTAAACATCGTATCACGCATGGCTTACTTAGAATCAGCAGATGCCACATCGAGATTGATTCAATCGGTTTCCACGCTGATGCGGTATTCACTGTCTGCTCTCAGTACGTCCGTTACATTGGAACAAGAAGTGAAAGTGGTCAAAGAATATTTTCATATCCAAGAAACGAGATTTGCCGATCGTATTACATGCAAAACGACCATAGATGAGTCGTGTCTATCTGTTCACATTCCAAGTCTCACATTACAGCCGCTTGTCGAAAATGCCTTTATTCATGGAGTAGAACCAAAGGAGGAAGGCGGGCTTGTTGAGCTCTCTATCTATCGAGACAATGGCTTTGTGATGATTCGGATTCGGGACAATGGGACTGGAATCAATGAAAGAGAGAAAAAAAGATTGCTATCGGAAAAAGAAGAGGATCATCCGAACACACTGAGTAAAGGCCATTCTACAGGAATTGGTCTTCGAAATGTGGTGTCAAGACTGCGTTTGTTTTACGGGGTGCAAGATGCCCTTCAAATTGATTCAAATCCAAACGAAGGCACCACCATTCAATTGGCGATTCCGATAAAGGAGGGACCTGTATGCTGAACGTGCTGATTGTGGATGATGAAAAAATAGAACGAATGGCGATGCGGAAGTTCATGACCGAATGGCTCCCGGAGTGTTATATTGCAGGGGAAGCTGAAAATGGAAAGAAGGCGGTTGAATTTGCGCGGTCCGAGCCGATTGATCTTGTGCTCATGGATATTCAGATGCCTGGCATGGATGGATTGACAGCCATCAAACAGATCAAAGCAGGCAGCCCGCATACAAAATTTATTATGCTGACAGCCTACGATACGTTCAATTATGCAAAGCAAGCGATGCAGGAAGGGGTTAAACAATACCTCGTCAAACCAGCTGATAAAGACGAAACCATTGCAGCCATTCGATCTATTGCGGCAGAAATTGAGCAGGAGGCGTCTCAGCGGCAGGCAGCGACGGTCAATCAGCAGTCAAAGTGGCTGGAAGCCCATGTGATCAACGGTCAATCTTATACCTTCACTGAGTTTCAACAATTGTTCCAAGAATGTGAAGCAGGTCTCGTCATCGCTGTTCAGCGGGCAGGCGGGGATCAGCTGTTGAGTGATTTACAGCAATCCGCTCTTTTTCAAGCGGTGCCTATTCAGATGGGCGGTGAGCTGTTTACATGCTTCATTTATAGTCACCAAGGAACAGGTCAGCTAAAGGCAGATGTACTGCAAGCCATTCGAGCTGCCATGACAAGCGGACATCCTTCACCTGTCGTTGGCATAGGGCACCCAGTCTCAAACCCACTTCATCTTCAGAAAAGTGCAGCGGAAGCAAAGCTTTCTTATTATCAGCGAAAAAAGGATGGCGGCGTTGTTCGTTATGGTTTTTACAATACAGAAGTGCAGTCCAATCTGTTGATCAATCTTCCCGAGCTTGCTGACGACATAATGCTGGCACTGGAAGAAGGAAGAAGAGAGGATGCGCTTGCCTTATTTGATGCCTTTGAATTAGAGGGGGCGGCACTTACACATGTAAAAGAGCTGCTGATTCTATTAAAATCACGACTCCGTGCAGACCTCTCCATTCTGGCCATCAGCACAGCAGCAGAATGCCGCCAGTGCTGTGAGCATCTATTTGACGTGTATGAAGCGAGAACCCAGACCGTGAATGACATCGAGCGGGCAAAACGTTACATCAAAACACATTTCTGCGAACATATCACGCTCGAGCAAACTGCCGCCTATGTTGACTTAAGCCCAACCTATTTCACAAAGCGCTTTAAAGATGAGACGGGTCTGACCTTTAAAGAATATGTGACGACCTGCCGGCTGGATAAAATCAAGAAGCTTCTCAAAGACAGCTCGCTTAGTTTAAAAGAAATTACTTATCAGGCAGGATATACCGACCCCAATTACGTCAGCCGTGTCTTTAAGAAAATGGTCGGTTGTTCACCGAAGGAATATCGAAAACTGGCCATAAAAAAATGAAGAATTTCATAAAAAAGTGAAGAAGTTTGCCTGAAAAAAAGCAATGATCTACCATTATACTTATTTTGATAACGCTTACAAAACAGGGATGGGGGATCAATCATGAAGTTCAAATTAGGCTTTACTTTGTTGGCACTCTGCATGCTTCTCATCACGGCTTGCAGTACATCGACGAACTCAGATGCAAAAAAAGAGGGCGGAGCGGAGAAGCTTGAAATTTTCTCTTGGTGGACAGGAGCAGGTGAGGAAGACGGACTGAAAGCACTCATTCAATTGTTTGAAGAGAAAAATAAAGAGATTCCAATTGAAAATGCAGCCGTCGCAGGTGGTGCTGGTACGAATGCAAAGGCTGTTTTGACGAGCCGGATGCAAGGAAATGATCCGCCAGCTTCCTTCCAAGTACATGGCGGGGCAGAGCTGAACGAGAGCTGGGTCGCGGCAGGCAAAATGGAGCCGCTGGATGATCTTTATGAACAAGAAGGCTGGAAGGACAAATTCCCAGAATCACTGATTGACCTTGTGAGCAAAGATGGGAAAATCTATTCGGTTCCAGTGAATATTCACCGAGGCAATGTGCTTTGGTATAACAAAAAGGTATTTGAAGACCAAGGTTTAGAGCCGCCAACGACATTTGATGAATTTTTCAAAACAGCAGATGCTTTAAAGAAAAAAGGGATTACTCCACTTGCGCTTGGGGATAAAGAGCCTTGGGCAGCGACTCACTTGTTTGAGAGTGTTCTGCTTGGTGTATTAGGCGCAGAAGATTATCAAAAACTTTGGGCGGGCGACTTGAAAATGGATGACACAAAAGTGAAGGAAGCGGCAGACATCTTTGGACGCATGCTCGAATACGTCAATGACGATCATAGCTCCCGTAACTGGCAG
The DNA here is from genome assembly GCF_024498355.1 of Bacillus pumilus. GTDB lineage: Bacteria > Bacillota > Bacilli > Bacillales > Bacillaceae > Bacillus > Bacillus pumilus_P. The sequence continues at coordinate 3,156,386 of NZ_CP101833.1, read as the reverse complement.
GATGCCTCACAGCTCGTGGCAAAAGGGGAAGCGGCGATGAATGTCATGGGCGATTGGGCGAAGGGATACTTTGTCAACGATCTGGACTTGAAGGTCAACAAAGATTTTGGTTACGTGGCGACCCCTGGAACGGAGGGAAGCTTTATGGTGATCACCGATACGTTCGGACTGCCGAAGGGTGTCAAACAGCCGGAAAACGTGAAAAAATTCTTATCTGTCTTAGGATCTGTGGAAGGACAGGATGCGTTTAATCCGCTGAAGGGATCGATTCCGGCACGGGTTGATGCGGATGTATCAAAATATGATGAATACGGAAAATCGGCGATGAAGGCATTTAAAGAGTCAAAGCTGGCGCCGTCACTCGCCCATGGCTCAGCTGCTGAAGAAGGCTTTGTGACGAAAGCAAACCAAGCCGTCAATATTTTTGTGACACAAAAAGACAGCAGCCAGTTTGTTTCATCTTTAAAAGACTCTATGAAATAAAGACGAAGGAGGCGGCGATCAGGCACCGCCTCTTTTTTAAAAAGGAGTGTAGCTTCATGCGCATGGACACATCGCCGAACACAAAAGCGTCAGCGCCGAAAGTGAAACGTGTTCGGAAAAAATGGAATGGAGATCAGCTGCTTGCACTGCTATTTTTAGCCCCGTCAGCTGTTTTATTATTCATCTTTGTTTACGGCTTTATTGGCTGGACAGGGTATGTTTCATTATCAAACTGGACCTCGCTTGTTCCGGATTTTTCTTTTGCAGGACTTCGCAATTATGTCATGCTGTTTCAAGATTTCCGCTTTCAGTCAGATCTACGAAACACGGTCTTTTTTACTTTATTCTTTATTGGAGCCGTCATAGCCTCTGGGCTCGCACTTGCGATTTTACTAGACCAGAAGATCAAGGGTGAATCTCTTTTCCGGAATTTATTCTTTTTTCCGATGGCCCTTTCCTTCGTTGTGACTGGTGTCGTGTGGCAATGGATTTTAAATCCGTCAACTGGAGTGAATTTATTTTTGAAAACGCTAGGCATCCAGCCTAAGTGGTACACGGATACGAATATTTTAGCTGGATTTGTCTGGGGGAAAATTGAATTTGGTGTACCAGCGGCGATGATTGCAGTCGTCATTGCAGCTGTGTGGCAAATGACTGGGTTCTCGCTTGCGATGTATTTGGCAGGTCTTAGAGGAATTCCAGAGGAAGTGAGAGAGGCTGCTAGAATGGATGGAGCAACTGAGTGGCAAATCTACCGAAAAATCATTTTTCCGCTTTTAAAACCGATTACTGCAAGTGTCATTATTATTATGGCTCATATTTCTTTAAAGATTTTCGATTTGATTTACTCGATGACAGGACCGGGTGCAAACTTTGTCACGGATGTACCGGGCGTTTATATGTTTGAAATGACCTTTAGAGGAAACCATTATGCAGGCGGTGCTGCCATTGCAATCGTCATGCTGATCTCTGTTGCGGTCTTTATCGTGCCATATCTCCTGTCGAGCCGGAAGGGGGCTTCATCATGACAGCCAGATGGTTTGTCCGTCCAGTTCTCTATGCTTTATTGATTCTGTGCAGCCTCTTTTTTCTAATGCCTGTCTATGTCATGCTCGTCACAAGCTTAAAGCCATTAGGTGAAGTCACCCTTGAGCAAATGTGGTCGCTGCCATCAACGCTTGATTTCTCTAGCTATCAAATCGCTTTTGAAAAGCTATCGCCTAATTTGATGAATTCACTTTATCTTGTCATTCCTGCTACCTTATTGTCAGCCGTATTAGGTGCGATGAATGGCTATGTGCTATCAAAATGGCGTTTTAAAGGGTCAGAAGTGGTTTTTACGTTGATGCTGTTTGGTATGTTTATTCCGTATCAAAGCATCCTCATTCCACTCATTCAATTTTTACGTGAAGTCGGATTGTATAATTCGATTCCAGGTCTAGTGCTTGTCCATGTCGTATATGGTCTTCCGATCACAACACTCATGTTTCGCAATTTCTATGTGAGCATCCCTGATGAAATGATTGAATCGGCCAAAATGGATGGCGCAGGGTTTATCGGGATTTTCAGACATATGATTCTTCCGCTTTCCATCACAGGATTTGTCGTGGTCGCCATTTGGCAGTTTACCAATGTGTGGAATGAATTTTTATTTGCAGTCACGATGACCACTGCGGAGCATCAGCCAGTCATGGTCGCCTTGCAAAATCTATCAGGCAGCCAAATTGTGCAATGGAACGTTCAAATGGCAGGAGCTATTTTGGCCGCACTGCCGACACTTTTGGTGTATATTCTGCTCGGAAAATACTTTGTGAAGGGGCTTCTCGCAGGCTCTGTCAAAGGATAAAGAAATTTTCATGTTATCGTTTTCATTTGGTGTACTGAAAGGATTGACTTCTCTTTAGATAGCGTCATAATAAAAGTTGAGACTTACTAGTTTTCATCATGCTAGGCAAGGATTATCAAAGGGTAGCAAAGGGAGGAGTCATCCTGAATGAAGCAGTCACCAATTTTTTTACTGCCTGAATTGAAGGAGAGAATATGGGGAGGTACAGCCTTAAGGGATCAATTTGGCTATGATATTCCTTCTGATCAAACGGGAGAATGCTGGGCAATTTCTGCTCATCCAAACGGACCAAGTGTCGTGCAAGACGGTCCATATAAAGGGAAAACGTTGATCGAACTATGGGACAATCACAGGGAGTTGTTCGGGGGAATAGAAGGCGATCGCTTCCCGCTGTTAACAAAAATTTTAGATGCAAACCAAGACTTGTCCGTTCAAGTTCATCCAGATGATGATTATGCTGAAAGACATGAAAATGGAGAGCTTGGGAAAACAGAGTGCTGGTATATCATTGACTGCAAAGAAGGAGCAGAAATGATCTATGGACACAATGCAAGAACAAGAACTGAGCTAGTGACCATGATGAACAGCGGAGATTGGGAAGGTCTTTTACGGCGAGTGAAGATTAAGCCTGGTGATTTTTATTATGTGCCAAGCGGTACCATTCATGCGCTATGCGAAGGAACGCTTGTCCTCGAAACGCAGCAAAGCTCAGATACAACCTATCGGGTATATGATTATGAACGAAAAGACCAAGATGGCAATGAACGTGAACTTCATTTTGCGCAAGCCATTGACGTCACAACGGTTCCTCATGTAGACGGTTATGCAGATGAATCAGTCGAAACACGTCCAGGAATGACCATTAGAACATTTGTAGAAGCAGAATATTTCTCTGTGTATAAATGGGAAATTGATCAAAAAGTAGAGCTTTCGCAAGATGATACATTTTTGCTGTGCAGTGTCATTAAGGGAGAAGGGTCTATAGAGCATGATGGGAACACATATCCACTGCCAAAAGGGGCTCATTTTATTTTGCCAGCTGAAACAGGGAGCTTCTCGATTGAAGGATCTTGTGAACTGATTGTGTCACATATATAAAGGAAAAGAGGACTTAAATGGGGTCCTCTATTTTGCTATTGCATGAATGACTTGAAAGAAGACTTGTTTTTGTCGATAAAGAGATTAGTAGACTATTATGCAAAGTTAAGAGAGGGACAGGGAACGTGAAAAAAACCATCAAGATTATGTTACTCGCAGCTGCCTTTGGTATGACATTACACACAGGCAAAGAAGCGCAAGCAGCCTCCTATGTCGATCAATCCATTTATACGATTAGCACCTCAAAGGTATTTACGACAGAATCAGAAGTGAAAAAAGCAGTAGAAACACTGAAAAAAGATAAAAAGTGGACAGCAAGTTATCAAACCTCGGGGAATACGTCGACCTATCAGCTCACTGCCTCAGGATATGACTCACAAGATGCAGCGAATGCAAGTGCGGCGGCGTTAAAAAAAGAGGTGGGCATAAATGGCACTGTGTCTCCAGTTGGTGACCGCCTTCCTTTACAAAAGGTCGTATCTGACCCGATCAACGATGAAAGTCAGGCAAAAAAGTTCTCGCTAGAGCTAGCAAAAACATCAGGGCTAAAGAGCTCCTATGAAGTCATCAGTCAAAGCAGACCTTCTTATCAGGTCATATCAGGAGCCATTGATTCTGAAACGAAAGTCAAAAATATTCAAACAGAATTACAAAAGAAGGCAGGAGTCACCAGTACATACCAAACCGAAAACAAAGCTGGCACCGTGTATCAGCTGATCTCAGGCGGTATTGTTGGACAAAGTAAGGCGAATACCATCCTGCAAGGCTTTCAAAAGGAATCTGGTTTAAAAGCAGTGCGTCAAACGGTGACAGCAGGCAAGCCATATTACATCGTCACATCAGCTGCACAAGCTAACCAGTCGAAAGCCCAGACACTTCTTACCCAGCTGCAAAAAGAAGCAAAAATCAGCGGGAAGATTCAGAAGGCAGGAGCCGTTAAAAATGTCTATCGCATGGAATCAGGCTATTTCAAAGACAGCAAACAAGCAGCCTCAGCTGCGGCTCAGATTAAGAAACAAACCGGTGCTGCAGGTACTGTGCAGCGAGTAGGAAAAACGAAAAATTATATCGTGAAGCTCAATCAATTAAACGATACAGCTTATGCAAAAACAGTTGCCTTTTTCAAGAAAAAGAAATGGCGCTATACGTCCAAAAAAATCTCTTCTACACAGCCATATCAAGTAGTGACTGGGAACCTTTTAGGAGATGATCAAGCGAAAAAAGCGACGGCCTTCTTCCAAAAGAAAAAGGTATCTGCGACAACGAAAAAAACGGGCAAGGTATCTGATAGCACGTATCGACTCGTTGTCAATCAAGCAACGGATCAAGCAAAAGTGAACAAAGGTGCCGCATACTTAAAGGCACAAAAGGTGACAAGTAACATCACAACAGGTAAGGGACAAGCCGTCACCAAAGCGTATAGCCTGATGACAACACCTGTATATGATCAAAGCAAAGTGAAGCAGGCGCAAGAGATCATCAAGAAAAATGGGGTTGCCAGCAGTACAAAAACTTTAACAGAAGCTGTCAAGCAATACCGTATTACGACAGAGGCGACTGTGAATCAGACAAAACTCAATCAAGCACTTAGCTATTTGACGAAACAAAAAATGAAGGCAGCTGCCCAAAAAACGGGTACAACTGATTATGGGCAATATCAAATGAAAACAGGGGTCATTGCGACTGCTGCATTGCGTGATCAAGGCATGGCATTTTTCAAAAAACGGAATGAAACAGCTGCTTATACAACGACAACAAAACCGGCATATAAAATCAACATAACGCAGCAATTCACAGGGTTAGCAAATGCAAATGCGGCCATTGCTTTTGTGAAAAGCCAATATGGCTGGACAGCCACCGCAACAAAAATCAAAAATGGCCCGATGGTCATGCAAACGAATTATAACCTCACTGTCAATGAGATGGTGAACAAACAAATGAAGGTGTCACCACAGACAGATGGTGCGGCTTATGTTTATGCGACATATGTAGATCCAGCGACGTCAACAGTGAATACGGATGGGTTAAATGTACGTTCTACACCTGATTCAAGCTCTGCAAGCAACATCGTGGCACAGCTGAACAAAGGCACAAAAGTGAAACAGCTCGGGAAAGAAGGGAATTGGATAAAGATCAGCCTTGGCTGGAGAAATGCGAGTTCAGCAGAAGTGTTAAAATATGTAGACCCAGCTAATATCGCTGAGGGCACTCAATCGTATTTTCAATTTCTCAAACTCTCTGAAGCTGCGAATCTCAATCCGACCGAAGTCAATTCGAAGATTTTAGCAGGGAAAGGGATTCTTGCTGGAAAAGGACAAGCCTTTATAACAGCAGCGAAAACGTATCATATTAACGAAATCTATTTGATTTCTCATGCGCTGCTTGAAACAGGTAACGGAAGTTCAATTTTAGCGAATGGTACGATGTTTAATGGAAAGAAAGTGTATAACATGTATGGCATTGGCGCATACGACAGCAATCCGAATTATCTCGGTGCAAAGTATGCGTATGAACAGCAATGGTTCACGCCAGAGGCAGCCATTATTGGCGGGGCAAAATTCATTGGCAACAGCTATATCAATCACGCCACTTACAAACAAGATACCATTTATAAAATGCGCTGGTCTAGTTCAGCTACTCATCAATATGCTACGGATATTGGATGGGCTTATAAGCAAGTCACTCGTATGTATAGTTTGTATAACTTACTTGATAACTATACGCTGTATTATGATATCCCGGTTTATAACAAATAAAAAAACGTCCGTGCTTCCTAATAAGAAGCCGGACGTTTTTTGTGTAAGAGCTGCTGTTCAATAAATGTTAAGAGCTGCTCACTTGATTGTCCCTTTGAATATTGGTTCCATTCCTCAGCGAAGGTTTTTAATAGATCTCCATTGGCTGATTCGTTTAGATGTAAAAGCTCCTTCAAGAGCATGTCTTGAGAGACGCAAGCCTTTCCGGGAATGATGTCTTCATAACGATCGACTAATCCCCGTTTATCTCGATAAGTTTCTAAATCATAAGTGAAGAACAAAACAGGTTTTTCGAGCAGCGCATATTCAAACACAATCGACGAATAATCCGTAATCAGAACATCGCAAGCACAGAGCAAAGGATAAAGCGGCTGCTCGGACACATCAAATATCCATTCACCATCTGTTTCAGCCTTCGCTAAATGTTTGACCGCAGGATGAAGCTTGACGAGCAGAATATAGTCTCCATTTAGCTCTGTATGCATTTGTTCTTTTGAAAAGGGCAGGACAAGACCGTCCATGGCAAAGTCTCGATAGGTCGGTGCATAAAGCAGAATTTTTTTCCCTCTTGGAAAATCATCCGGCTTTAAGGAAGGCGGATGATGATCATAGTACACATCCGTCAGCGGCACACCTGTTGGTAAAAAACGTTCGTCATTTACCCCAAACGATGACTTGAAAATCTCACGCATGCGATCTGAACCCGTGACGATATAATCGAAAGACGCATAGACCCGCTTGAAGCGTTCGATATCACGTGGACTCCGGCATGAATTTGAAGCATCTTCAAGGCCAAATTTTTTCAAAGCGCCATTGGCATGCCATACTTGAATACAGGTTGTAGAAGGTCTGTTTCTTAGCACACTTGTCATGAGAAAGTAATTATCCGTCACAACGACCTTGCTTTTCAGCATCGTATACATACATTGAATGAGATGGAAGGGATTTTTTTCATGAAAATAGCGAAATGACAGATGAGACCCGTCCTTTTCTATATTGGAAGCATGCTTCGTATAGAGGACTGTCAGCTTCATCGTCATATTCGCTTGTTGTTGATAGGTATCAATGAGAGCAGCCGCATTCTCCTGGAATGAAACAAGCAGCGTCACCTGGTTTTCACGCGGTTTCACTCCGCTCATCAGCCATCCAATAAAAGAAACGAAAGCTGCATAACATGAAATGATTATTGAGCGTATATTCATCATTGATCAATCTCTCATAGCTGCTTCGTCTGATCCTTTACTTGCTCAGGATAGTAACGTTTCTTCCCTTTGTTTTCCTTCAATACGGCAAAGGCGTACTTTGGAATATTCAGCATTCGTTTCCATCTCCACGGATTGACAACCAGTCTGTACAGCCATTCCGTATTTGTCTTAATCATCCAGCGTGGTGCACGCTTCACTGTGCCGCTAAATACATCGAAGCTTCCGCCTAAACCGATGCAAACAGCCTGCGGGAATAAATGGCGGTATTCATAAATGAAGTTCTCTTGGTTTGGATAACCTAAAGCAACGAACACCATATGTGCTTTCGAGCGAGCGATTTGTTTCGCAACGAAACGTTTATCGGCTTGATAGCCGTCACAGCTGCCTGCAATGACCACATTTGGATATTCCGTATCAATTCGCTGTTTGACAGCCTCAAGCACTTCTTTTTTCGCACCATATAAAAAGATACTTTTAGACTGCTTGTTTGCAAGATCAAGCATAGACATGAAGACATCAAAGCCTGCAATTCTTGATTTAAGCGGACTCTGTGTCATGCGTGACATCAACACGACGCCCACACCATCCGGCAATACATAATCCGCAGAAGAGACTACTTGATGGTACGCATCATCCTTCATGACGGCATAGCCAATCTCTGGATTCACAGTCGCAATCATGGCGCCTCTTTTCTGAGAAATATGATGCTGGTTGATATAGCTGATAAATTCATCTAAGTCGCCGTTTACATAAGAAAGGTTAGAGACCACTTCTGTTTGCATTGTTTAGACCTCCTTTTTCATCTTGTTATCTATGAACGTTCATTGTAAATTCATTCTTAGCCTACTCATCATTTTATCATAGTTGCTCCATGAAATATTAACAATAACTTTACAATCCTTTAAATTTCATGACATTTTTATAATTTCATATAATTGAAGATCGGTGAAACATTGATTTTTCGGACTTTTCCTCCCGTGCCCATTAAATTGGAAATAGTTTGTCTTTACATCTGCTTAACGTTTAATGGGCACTGTGATATAATGAGGTTCCGAAGAGCGAAAAAACTGATCGAAGATAATGGGATTACGGATAAACATTACTGCTTGAAGCAGACGAATAAGGATTTAAAGAAAGGAGTTTAGTTTGCAATGAAGAAAGTTATTACTTACGGTACATTTGATTTATTACACTGGGGTCACATTAAGCTGCTGGAGCGTGCAAAGCAGCTCGGAGATTACTTAGTGGTGGCCATCTCTACAGACGAGTTTAATTTACAAAAATCAAAAAAGGCTTATCATAGCTACGAGCATAGAAAGCTGATTTTAGAGACAATTCGTTATGTAGACGAAGTCATTCCAGAAAACAGCTGGGATCAAAAAGTCCGTGACGTGCAAGAGCACGACATCGATGTGTTTGTCATGGGAGATGACTGGGAAGGTAAATTCGATTTCTTGAAAGAGCATTGCGAAGTCGTATACTTGAAGAGAACAGAAGGCATCTCTACAACACAAATTAAGGAAGAAATTGCAGGACTTTAATAGATTGAAATAAGAGTACTTCTTATCATTTGGTGAGAAGTATTTTTTCATGTTAAAATATTCTTTTAAAATTTATTTAAATATCGACGGAATAAATGGACAACAATGAAAGGTTGAGTGTTTTGATCCGAAAATGGTTTAACAAGCATAGAAGAAAGACACTTAAAAATAATCAAAGTCAACCGCAACCACACTTACAAATTCCGGATATGGATTATTACTTTATTACTGGGAGAATTAAAGAGAAATATGGTGGTATGACGAAGTCGTTATTGCTACGTGCGAAACTATTTGGGTTGAAGAATATTTCATCTCATTTTTTAACCTTTTCATATGATCCTGAATTTTCTCGGAAAGTGAAAGGGATCATTGACAAACAAATAGTGAATCCTAAAATGACAAAAATTCAAAATATGTATGTAGACTTCCTTATTCCAAATAGTAAACCAGAGGAACAGTATCACCCATCTTATCACCCTGACAACATCAATGAAGTGGTAATTGATCATGAAGATCCATCTGTTCGATTCATTAGGAATGAACAAACAAATCAAATTGAGATGATTGAGTTCTTTCATCAAAATCAGCAAATGGAAAAGCGTGAGGAATACAATACACAAGGGCAGTTGCATAAAGTTTCTTATTTCTCTCAGGAAACGGGCAAAGTCTATCAAGAACTATTCATTTATGAGCACACTCATATTTATATGAAAAAGGAGTATGTTCATCTTGAAGAAGAGTCTAAAAATAAATTAAAAGAAATGATATGGTATGCTCAGGAAGGGATAAAAACCTTTAAAAATGAAAAGGCATTAAGACAAGAGTGGCTCATGACTATTCAGTATAAAAATGATCGGAAAAAGCTCTTTTTAGTTGATAGTCGGAAGCAGGATAAGTATGTTTTTCAATTAAAAAAAAGAAGCTCTTCTTACTTCTCAGCAATTATTCACAGTAAACACTACGAAACAGAAAAGACAGCATTACGTTCTGATTACAATGAGTTATTTACCCAAATAAGAAAACAAAAAGTAGATGCCGTCTTCTTTATCACTGAAGAGCAAAAAACAGATGTAGTAAAACAATTCGGTCATCAAAATATATTCTTTTTAACGCCACATACACTAGACCGTTCGTCACATCAAGTACAAGATCATTATATGGCTGATCCACATAAGGTACTGATGATGGCGAGATTAACTAAAATCAAGAATGTCATAGATGCCATCCGTTCGTTTCAATTTGTTATAAAAGAAGTACCAAGTGCGAGGCTTGAAATCTTTGGTTCTGGTCCTCAAGAAAAGCAGCTAAAACAGGAAATTAAAAAATTAAATTTAGAAAAGAATGTCTTTTTGAAAGGGTTCACTCAAAAACCTGATGTTGAATTTAGAACAGCTAGAATGTCTATCTCTACCTCTGTCTTTGAAGGCTGTCCATTATCTATCATGGAATCAATTGTTAACAATTGCCCTGTGATTACTTATAATTACGATTATGGTGCTAGCACGCTTGTGAAAAATGAGTTTAATGGCTTTGTTGTAGAGCAATATGAAGTGAAACAGCTAGCTAACAAAATCATTGAATTGTTAAAAAACGATGAACAGCATCAAATTTTTTCAGAAAATTGTCAGGAGATTGCAGAGATATATTCAATTCCGAACTATTATGAAAACTGGATAACGGCACTCCACAAAATGATAGAAGTTCGAGAAAAAAGAGACCAAATTCAACGCATGATGAAGCCTATTCATTTCAAATTGGTAGACATTAGTAGTAAACATCATGTTCTTTCATTGGACTTGCAAATAGAAGGTGTGATTGAAAAGCGAAAAAAGGTTATATTAGAACTTGTCGGATACGATCGGGATAACCATGCTGAGTTATTCTCTAAAAAAGTCGAAAATTTAAAGGTATCCTTCCCAATTGGACATGCATTCATAAAGGCGGCATTGAAGCGAAACAAAACAAAATACGTTGATTTCTATATGAGAATGAGAGATGAAGAATTCAATGAAATCACTCAGCGGTTACCAATCGCCGAGCATTTGCTCAATGAAAAAGGTGTGTCAAAGATGGATGGTGTTTCTTACAAGACAATTAAAGGGAATTATTCTTGGAAGTTGAATAAATAAATAGAAACTTTTATTTATACTACATCGTGTTATGAGTATGACAAGCATAAGATTTCGATGAACAGAGGAGATAAATGATTGATGATTGAAGAGACCGTTCAGAAGAAAAGTGTTGTTGAAAGTTTAAAGAACCATCACCAACAACTGGAAATTGTGTTGAAAATAGATGATGATAGGCCATTAGAAGGTCGAATATTTTACTTGCTCATGAGAGAAAGGTTCTCAAAGCAGGAAGTTTACCTTCCTCTTGAACATCTAGCAGAAAATCGGTTTAAAATAGTGCTTCATGAAGATTCTTTCTCGAATAAAATGGAACAAGGACAAACGTATAATTTATATGTGACGGATTTTTCTCAAATGATTGATAGTAGTGAGAGCGAAGATGAAACCGAAGACTCCTCGTATGATTCTGATGGAGAGGACGAAGAGGCGGAATTGGAAGAGGAAGAAGGACAATTCATAGATGAAGACGACAATCCTTATTATAAGCGTCGTCTAAAGCTGGATGTCGAAACGCCTGAAGTCTGTTTCATAGAAAATCAAAACGCTCTGCTCCTTGCCATACCATATCGTACGGACAAAGGGAATGCTTCTATTAAGGTCAAGCGAGAAATGAAGATCACGAAAATGAAGCAGATATCACTCGATGAGACCAATATCCTGACTCTAAATGGATATTGTGGTGTGATAAGTGCTGAGCACTCTTATCGAATCAAAAGAATACAAATCCTGGTCAAAAGGAACAGTGCCCCCGAAATGGAGCACCGCTTCCCCGTAAATTTCCAGCAAAAAAGTGAAATTGATTATTATAGAACAGACGGGGAGATGCCAGAGATATATCCTTTCAAAGTTGAAGTCCCTTTAGGGGCATTAACCTATTCTACAGATAAGCGATATATCTATAGAATGTACTTTGAATTTATATGTGAAGTTAACGGAGTAGAAGAGACTTTAACAACACCGTCACTTGTGCTTGGAGATCGATCTAATCAATTAAAAGGGCTTGTCCAAATACAAAAAAAGAACGATATCCCGATTCGATTTGAAGTATATCGAAAGAAAAAGAGGCAAACGCTTGGCATCCGAATTAATGATTACACAATCAAAACCCGTGCGAAGTACTATGTCAAAAGCAAGTGGAAGAAATTCAAAAAGAAAATTGGCAAAATCAAAAAAGTCCGTAATCAATTGGTGACAAGAACCTTCAAAACGACCTTTAAGCTAGCAAGTAAATTGTCCGTGAAAAAGAAAACCGTTGTTTTTGAAAGCTTTAATGGAAAACAATTCAGTTGTAACCCGCGTGCTATTTATGAGTATATGAAAGAAAATCACCCTGAATATACGTTGATCTGGAGCGTCAAAAAAGGGCATGAAGCACCGTTTAAGGAAAAGGACATCTACTATATCAATCGTCTGTCATTCAAATGGATTGTTGCGATGGCAAGAGCTGAGTATTGGGTCGTCAACAGTCGATTGCCGCTTTGGGTCCCAAAACCAGACCATACAACATACCTGCAAACATGGCACGGTACGCCGTTAAAACGACTGGCGATGGACATGGACGAGGTGCATATGCCTGGAACGAACACGAAGAAATACAAAAAGAATTTCACGAAAGAAGCATCGAATTGGGATTACCTCATTTCTCCTAATGCATACTCGACTGAAATCTTTACACGTGCGTTCCAATTTCAAAAGACGATGGTTGAGTCAGGATATCCGAGAAACGACTTCCTTCACAATCAAAACAATGAAGAAACGATGAGGGCACTCAAGCAAAAAATGAACCTGCCGCTTGATAAAAAATTGATCTTATATGCACCGACATGGAGAGACGATCAATTTTATAAAAAAGGGCAGTACAAATTTGATTTAGACCTTGATCTGCATGAGCTAAGAGCATCTATCGGAGACGACTATATCATCATTCTTCGTATGCACTATCTAGTAGCTGAAAACTTTGATTTAGGACCATATGAAGGCTTTGCCTATGACTTCTCTCATTACGAAGACATCAGAGACCTTTATATGATTTCTGATCTGCTCATCACAGATTACTCATCGGTGTTCTTTGATTATGCAAATCTCAAACGTCCGATGCTGTTCTATGTGCCAGACATCGAAACATATCGTGACAAGCTCAGAGGCTTCTACTTCGACTTTGAACAAGAAGCACCTGGACCGCTTGTAAAAGAGACAGCAAGTGTCATTGACTGGGTAAGAGAAACAGAACAGCCAACCTTTGCATTACCAGCTTCATTTGCACCGTTTTATGAAAAATTCTGCTATTTAGAGAGCGGGGAATCATCGAAGCGGGTGGTTGAGGTTGTGTTTAAATAGGAATATTGACAAGCATTACTAAGGGATCCTCAAACCTAAGAGCGAATCCCTTAATAGTGCTTTTTTTGGTTTGTTTATTTAAAATTGTAATTTAAGCCCGAATATTAACTATTAACTTTGTATTAGGTATATGTTATTATAAAACTGATATTCAAATAAAAAATAGTGAATTTCTCAGGATTTAAGGCTTTTCTAAGTATTTTTTCATAGGAGGATCATCTTGAAAGGAATAATTTTAGCTGGTGGTACAGGCTCACGGCTTTATCCTATTACGAAGGGTATCTCTAAACAATTAGTTCCGATTTACGACAAGCCAATGATTTATTATCCATTATCAGTTCTAATGCTAAGTGGGATTAAAGAAGTACTTATTATCACTACCCCAAGTGATTTAGAACAATTTAAACGTCTTTTAGGGACGGGAGAAACCTTAGGAATACAAATAAGTTATGAGGTGCAAAAAGAACCTAAAGGACTTGCAGATGCTTTTATTATTGGAGAACAATTTATAGGTCGAGATAATGTGTGTCTTGTGCTCGGTGATAATATATTTTATGGACAAGGTTTGACTGAAATCTTAAACAAAGCAGTAAAACTGACGACAGGTGCGCTTGTATTTGGGTATTATGTAAAGAATCCAGAAGATTACGGTGTTGTGCAATTTGATCATACCGGTAATGTTCTTGGCATTGAAGAAAAACCTAGCCAACCCAAATCAAACTATGCGGTACCTGGTCTCTACTTTTACGATAATAAAGTGATAGAAATTGCTAAAAATGTTAAACCCTCCGCAAGAGGCGAAGTAGAGATTAGTTCCATCAATGATTTTTATTTACAAAGCGGTGAATTGAAAGTAGAAATCATGGGTAGAGGAATGGCTTGGCTAGACACTGGTACACATAAAAGTTTACTAGAGGCAAGTAATTATATTGAAGCAGTTCAAAATAGACAGGGGCTGTATGTCGCTTCATTAGAGGAAATTGCTTATCGCAAAGGCTATATAAATGAAGAACAACTTTCCCGTTTAGCCCTACCATTATCTAAAACTGAATATGGTAAATACTTATTAGATCTAGCTGAAAATAAAGAAGTCGTTATTAAATAGAAGTTACGAAGGAGAGAATGATGAAAACTTACCTTGTTACAGGTGGAGCAGGTTTTATTGGTTCTAACTTTATAGCATATATGTTAGACAAGTATAAAGATATTAAAATTATAAATCTTGACAAACTAACTTATGCAGGAAATCTTGAAAATTTAGTTCGTTATGAACATTTTGAAAATTATCAATTTATTAAAGGTGATATTAAGGACTCTGAATTATTGAGTGAAGTTTTTGAAAATAACGAAATTGATTATGTAGTGAACTTTGCAGCTGAATCTCATGTAGACAGGAGTATCGAAAACCCAAAAGTATTTGTGGAAACCAATGTGCTTGGTACATTGAATCTTTTGAATACAGCTAAAGAATTTTGGCAAAAAGATGACGACTCTTATAAAGAGGGAAAAAAGTTTATTCAGATTTCAACCGATGAAGTGTACGGTTCCTTAAGCAAGGAAGGATATTTTACAGAAGAAACACCTTTAGACCCGCATAGTCCGTATTCAGCTAGTAAAGCTTCGGGCGATTTATTAGTGCAGTCATTTTTTGATACGTATAAATTCCCTGTGAACATTACAAGATGCTCTAACAACTATGGCCCATTTCAGTTTCCAGAAAAATTGATACCACTTGTTATTCATCACTGTATTGAAAAAAAGAGCATCCCTGTTTATGGAGATGGATTGAACGTTAGAGATTGGCTTTTTGTTGAAGACCACTGCAGCGCTGTAGACTTAGTTATTCAAAATGGCCAACTTGGAGAAATATATAATATTGGTGGACATAACGAAAAAACAAATATTGACCTTGTAAAAAAAATCATAACTTATTTAAATGAGAAGGTAGATCACAAGATTACACAAGACTTAATATCCTTTGTTAGAGATCGAAAAGGTCATGATAGACGTTATGCAATTGATCCAACAAAGATAGAAAAAGAACTTCAATGGAAGCCGAAATATCATTTTGAAACAGGTATTATAAAAACAATTGATTGGTATTTAGATAACTCTGCATGGTTTAAAAATATTATAGATGATGAATATAAAAATTACTATCAAACAGCATACGGAGAAATAAAGTAATATTCTAATTCTAAAAAGCCCTATTCAGCACTATGAATGGGGAATTTTTACTTTTTGCTATTGTGTAAAATGTAGTTGAGATGAGGTTACGAAGATTAAAAATGAAAATTAAAAAATTAGTTTCTAAAATATTAAAATCAATAATAAGTAAACATAAAGTGGAAATTCAAGTTAAAGAAGAAAAACTCCATTTATTTGTTAGTAATTTAGGCTTTATTCCAATTAATAAAAGTGTGATTTTGAAAGATCGTGAGAGTGGCAGATTTTTAAAGAGCAAGATAAAAAATAACATATCTATTTTTAATCTTAAAGATATTGCAGACCTTAATAGTAACGGCACTTTGGATGTGTATATTACCCTTCGATTTTATAGTAGATATCTGCGAAAAAGAACTGTATTTAGCTTGAAAAATCAAGGGTTCACATCATATTCAGAGGATTTGAATTTAAAATTAAAAAGCTTTAAAACGAAAAATGGAAATTTATCTTTTGATTATAAAAAAAATATTTTTACTCAGTATATAAACAATTTAAAAAGTGTAGGTTCAAACTTTTATATTGAAGGAGAAGTTACTCAATTTTCAAATGAATATTCAGTGAAACAACTAGAGTTAATTGCAGTAAGAAGAGATAATAACAAGTCATATGGTTACTCTTTAGATTTCCAGAAAGAAAAGAATAAATATATTTTTAAAAAAATTATTATGATAGATAAGTTAAAACAACATTTGGATCTCAATAGCAGATGGGATTTCTTTTTGCAAATAAGAGATGATAAGCAACGAATCTGTTATAAGGAACTAGTAGATATGACAGGCTATACTGATTTCTCAAAAGAAGAGGATAGATATCTATTTAATAATGATTATGAAGATAACTTCAGGCTTATTATATATGTAACTATGGGGAAAGAGAGTTTAGCATGCTGGTTTACTGACAATGAACAATATATTAAGACCTACAATATAGCTAGAGGCAAAACAATTTTTAATAACATTTGTGAGAATCACCCAATAAATAAGAAGATGATTTTCTTTGAAAGTTTCCTGGGAAAAAGTTACTCAGGAAATCCAAAATATATTTATGAATACTTATTGGAAAATGGATATGGTGAAGAGTATCAATTTGTATGGTCTTATCAAGGAGAATCAAAATTACCAGGAAATCCAATCATAGTAAATAGAGAAGAAGAAGATTATTATCGATACCTAGCGCTTTCAAAATATTGGGTTAACAATATTATTTTCCCTGTACATCGAAAAAGGGAAGGTAATGTGTATATTCAGACGTGGCACGGAACCCCACTAAAAAGATTAGGGTATGACATAGAAGTAGATGGTCCTGAAAAATTGGCTAGGGAAAATTTTTATTTGGAATCTCGTAATTGGGATTATCTATTAGCAGCTAATAAATACTCTAGTGATATCTTTAAGCGGGCTTTTAAGTTTGAAAAAGAGATAATGTTAAACGGCTATCCATCTAATGATATTTTCTATAAAAATAACAAGTTAGAAAAAATCGAATCCATTAAAAGAAAGTTGAACATCCCTAAGGAAAAACAAGTTATATTGTATGCTCCAACATGGAGAGATAATGAATCAAATGGATCATGGAACCATTCATTTGAAATACAATTCGATTTAGAACAGTTCCAGGATGAATTTGGTGATGATTATGTATTAATCTTAAGAATGCATCATTTAATCTCAGATTATTTAGCGCTTAATCCAAGCAAACATTCTTCAATCATTGATTTATCTAAATACGATGATATTCAAGAGTTGTATTTAATCAGTGATATTTTAATCACGGATTATTCATCTGTGTTTTTTGAATATGCAAATAGTAAAAAACCGATTTTGTTCTATGCTTATGATTATAAACTTTATAAAGAGGAGATAAGAGGTTTTTACTTAGATATGTACAAGGGATTACCTGGCCCAGTATTACAGGAACAAAAACAGTTGTTTGATGCATTAAAAAATATTCATCATGTGGAAGAAGAATATAAAGAAAAATACAATGAATTTTTCCAAGAATATTGCAGCCTGGAAACAGGAAATTCAGCAAAATTAGTTATCGAAACAGTATTTAAACAATAATTGGAGGTAACAATGAAAAAAGTTCTAGTGTTTCCATGTGGTTCAGAGATTGGTTTGGAGATTCACAATTCCCTTAAGTACTCAAAGGACTTTGAATTGATCGGTGCTTCCAGCGTCTCTGATCATGGTAAGTATGTATATAAAAATTATATAGAGGGTATGCCAAATATCCATGACGAAGGCTTTATTGATCAATTGAACCGTATAATTAGTGAAAACAAAATTGATTTTATTTTCCCTGCACATGATAGTGTAGTATTAAAATTAGCACAAAATCGAGAACAGCTCCATGCCATAGTTATTACATCAGATCAATTAACTTGTGAGATTTCAAGATCAAAAAAGAGAACGTATGAATTTTTTGAAAAGCAATCTTTTGTTCCTAAAATGTATGAAAAAGTAGAAGATGTTGATCTATTCCCCGTATTTTTAAAGCCAGATGTTGGACAAGGGTCAAAAGGAGTAGCTCTTGCGAGAGATAAAAAAGAGCTGGAGTTCTATAAAAATAATCAATCTGACTTATTAATACTTGAGTATCTCCCAGGGAAAGAATATACAATAGATTGTTTTACAAATAGAAATGGAGAACTTAAATATACTGGCAGACGAGAAAGAAAACGTATTAAGAGTGGTATAAGTGTGAACTCCGCCACGTTACAAATGGATGAGCAAACAACACAGATAGCGCACGAAATTAATAAACATCTTCAATTTAGAGGAGCTTGGTTCTTTCAAATTAAAGAAGATGTGAATGGCCATTACAAGTTGTTGGAAGTGGCACCGCGTATAGCAGGAACTATGGCATTGTATCGTAACAAAGGTGTTAATTTCCCTTTGCTGAGTTTATACGATCGAATGGATTTTGATATAAAAATAGAAGATAACGGTGTGAATCTTGAAGTAGATAGAGCTTTGATTAATCGATTCACTCTTCAATACTCTTATCAAAGGGTGTATGTAGATTTTGATGATACGATTACGTATAAAGACAAGGTTAATCCACATTTAATGCTATTTTTATATCAATGCCTTAATAATCATAAAGAAATCATACTAATTACAAAGCATATCAGTGATATCAAAGAAACTCTGGAAAAGCTTCGAATCCACAAGAATCTTTTTGATCGTGTAATTCATCTGAAAAAAGAAGATATGAAATCAAAATATATAGATAATAAAATACCTTCTATATTTATTGATGATTCTTTTAGCGAAAGAGACCAAATTAAAACAATTGACATTCCAGTTTTTGACGTAGATTCGATTGAAGCATTAATTGATTGGAGAAATTAAATGACAAAACAATTTAAATTTCCAACACCAATTCATGTGACAAAACCAAAACTTCCTAAATTTGAAGAGTATATAGATAAGATAAAAAATATTTGGGAGAATAAATGGTTAACAAATGACGGACCATTACATGAAGAATTTAAAACAAATCTTAGAGAATATCTAGGCTCATCCCAAATTGAACTCTTCACCAATGGTCACTTAGCATTAGAAATTGCCTTGAAAACGATAGAAGAAAAGGGGGAAGTGATTACAACACCTTTTACTTTTGCTTCTACAGTTCATGCGATAAAAAATACAGGTTTTCAGCCAGTTTTTTGTGACATTGAACCAAATACATTCAATATCAATGTCAATCATATTGAAAAACTCATTACGGAAAAAACAAAAGCAATAGTAGCAGTGCATGTTTTTGGTAATCCTTGTGATGTGAATGAATTAGATCGAATTTCAAGGGATTATGGAATACCTGTTATCTATGATGCAGCGCATGCTTTTGGAATTAAGGTAAATGGCAAATCTATTGCAGAATTTGGCTATGCATCTATGTTTAGTATGCATGCAACTAAAGTTTTTCATTCTATTGAAGGTGGAGTGCTTTGTTATAAACAGAAAAGGTTAACTCAACAATTGAAAGCTTTGAAAAATTTTGGTATTACTTCTAATGAATCAGTTGATTATATAGGAATTAACGCAAAAATGAATGAATTCCAAGCTGCTATGGGATTAGTGAATTTAGAAGAAATTGATCAAGACATATTAACCAGAAAAGAAATTTATCATCAATATGAAAAAAATTTATCTGAGATACCAGGAATTAACGTTGTATCAATTGATGAGAAGGTTCATCACAACTATTCATATTTTCCAATTTTATTAGAAAATAAAGAGATGAGAAATTATGTAAATGAAGAATTGAAAGAATATAATTTGTTTACTAGAAAATATTTTTATCCTCTTTGTAATGACTTCGGCTGTTATATGTTTGATTCGAGTGAAACACCAGTAGCAGTATATGTTAGTAATCGAATATTAGCGTTGCCAATGTATTCAGAACTATCTTTAAGTGAAGTTGAACAAGTTTGTACCATCATTAAAATTGTTTTGGAGAATTTTCATAATCAAGTCAACAAAAGAATGACGAATCAAGTGGGTGAAATATCGAATGAGTCAGTATAAACTAAGCGTGGTTGTATTGGTTTATAATACAGAATACTATTTGAAGGAGTGCCTTGATTCACTTGTCAATCAATCATTATCTGATTTGCAAATTATCGCAGTAAATGATGAAAGTCCTGATAATAGTGCCGAAATTTTAGATGAATATGAAAAGAAGTATTCAAATATGGTGGTAATCCATCAAAAAAATAGTGGAGGCGCCAATGCAGGTAATCACGGATTAAAATATGCAACAGGAGAATACATCACGCTCATGGATTCAGATGACATTCTTCCTCTCGATGCCTATGAAAAATTATATTTAGAAGCAAAAAAAACTGAGGCTGATATTGTGATCGGAAGGCCTAATATTTTAATAAACGGCGTTCAAAAAGAAATTATTTATAAAAAGGAAAGAGAAGTTTGGCAAAAGAATAAATTAATCGAGAGAGCAAAAGATTATCCTGATATTTTTTATGATGGATTTTATTGGAATAAAATATTTCGGAGAGAACTGATCTTTGAACATCAATGTTTTATGCCTCCAGGTATGCTATATGCAGATCGTCCAATGGTCCATAAGGCATTTTTATATGCGAAGAAAATAGCAATTATTACGGATGTTGTCTATCTTTGGAGAAAAAGAGGAGAAGAAGCAACTCAAAAGTCGATAACTCAATTAAATGGTGATTTGCGAAACTTTCAAGATCGGATAGAATCACTTGAATACCAAATGGGATATTTCGAGGATTATGGTGATAAAGAACTTGAAAATGAATTTCTTAAAAGAAATATTGAACGTTTGTTCTTCCCGATTAAAAATATCGTATGGGATAAAAAGTTTAGGCAAGTGTTTTATAGAGAAATTAAACCGATTTTACAAAAAGTTGATAATATTTTTGAAAATGATTTAGGAATTACTTGTAATCTATATATCTACTTTATCTTGAACGATCTTCATGAGGAATTAATCTATTATTTAGCTGGTAATCAAAAAGGAACCATATTAAAAGAGAATGGTAAATATTATTGGGCCCTTCCCTTTTTTAAAAATGAAAGTCTCAATATTCCAGATGAACTCTTTGAAATTAAAGTGCTAAAAGAAGAATTTATACAAATAAATAAAATAGATGTTGATGGTGAAAAAATCATATTTAAAGATATCGACATACCAAAAACGTTTAATGACGCAAAAGTATTTATTTCTTTTGAGTCAAGACATAATTTAACTGAAAAAACAGTGATCGATACATTTACAAATGATGTTGGTCAATTAAACGCGGAACTTTCTTTAGAAGATTTTAATCAAGTTGCAACATATGATATTTACATTATTGTTCAAAGAAACGATAAAGAAGATAAATTTAGAATCTCTAAGCAAATGTATAATAATACCCTTAATAATTTTAATCAATCGAATTTTCATCTCTTTTTCACTAATAACGGAAAACTATCTATTGAAAATATAGATGTGAAAGTAGAACACTTGATTTTGAATGATGAAGGTATTTCTATATTAGCAGAACAGCCAATAATAGAAACAGGTACATTCTATTTGAAAAATCGAATAACAAGAGAAATAATTTTTCTTAAAAGGACATCAAGTACAGAGTTCAATATTAAATGGAACCATTTCTTTGAAGGGTTTAAAACATATGACTTTTTTTATTGTTCTCAGGATCGACACTTTAGATTAAGAAAAAGTTTATTAACAGATAAACTATATCATATGTATAACTTAAGACCTTTTCAGGTAGAAGTATACGAAACGGCCAAAGGGAACATTTCTTTAAAAAGTTCAACGTATCTCACCCGGCTCTTATCAAAATTTAAGGTTAAACTTTAAAGAGAGGAGGAAGTAGCTTCCTCCTTTTTGTATTGTTTGTGATGTGCATTTCCTGATAAGTGAAATATTCCTCAACATCTGTTACAATTATGAGCGGTGCTTTTTAAAAAAGTAATCCCAAAAACTTATATCTAAGGAAGATAACAATGAACGCAATGTTGACGATACTAAAGGAGCAAATCAGTTCATTTCCGCTGATTATGCGACTTGCTGTTTATGAAACAAAATCAAAATATCAGATGAATTATTTAGGTGTTTTATGGCAGTTTTTAAATCCATTGATTCAAATGCTGGCTTACTGGTTTGTTTTTGGTTTGGGTATTCGCGGAGGACAGCCAATTGTCATTGGAGGCATGGAAGTTCCATTTATCATTTGGATGCTTGCTGGATTAATACCGTGGTTCTTCATTAGTCCGACGATTCTTGATGGATCAAACAGTGTGTTTAAACGCATTAATATGGTATCGAAAATGAATTTTCCGATTAGTGCGCTGCCGTCTGTGGTGATTATGTCCAACTTGTTCAGCTACTTTGTCATGATGGGTGTCTATCTGATTGTGCTGATTTCCTATGGCATATATCCCGACGCGCATTGGCTGCAATATATATACTATCTTATTTGTATGATCGCGTTTATGTTTTCGTTTAGTTTGTTTAATTCAACGATTAGCGTACTCGTGAGAGACTATCAATTTCTTTTACAATCAGTGACACGTTTGCTTTTCTTTTTGCTGCCGATTTTTTGGAATATCTCAGAGAAGCTAACTGGAGACAAAGCGTGGATTGGAGATATATTAAGACTGAATCCACTTTTCTACATTATTGATGGTTTCAGAAATAGCTTGTTAAAGGGAGAATGGTTCTTCCATGATGTGAAATATACGCTTTATTTTTGGCTGATTACCCTTCTTCTTTTAACAGTCGGTTCATTGCTTCATATGAAATTTAGGGATAAATTTGTCGATTTTCTTTAAAAAGTAAGGAGATTATACGATGAAACTAAAGGTTTCGTTTCGAAACGTATCCAAGCAATACGTCCTATATAAAAAACAGTCGGATAAGATCAAAGGGCTGTTTTTTCCTAATAAAAATGAAAAAGGTTTCTTTGCTGTTCGTGATGTGTCCTTTGATGTATATGAAGGCGAGACGATTGGTTTTGTAGGGATCAACGGATCTGGTAAATCAACGATGTCGAACCTTCTAGCGAAAATCATTCCACCGACAAATGGTGAAATTGAGATGGACGGCCAGCCTTCGTTAATTGCCATTGCGGCAGGGCTGAACAACCAGTTAAGCGGTAAAGACAACATTCGATTAAAGTGCTTAATGATGGGGCTGACGAATAAAGAGATAGATGAGCTTTATGAAAAAATCGTAGAGTTTGCGGATATTGGCGACTTTATCGATCAGCCTGTAAAAAGCTATTCAAGCGGAATGAAATCCCGTCTAGGCTTTGCCATTTCAGCACATATCGATCCAGATATCCTGATTATTGATGAAGCGTTATCTGTCGGAGACCAAACGTTCTATCAAAAATGTGTGGATCGAATCACAGAATTCAAAGAACAAGGCAAGACGATCTTTTTTGTCAGTCACTCCATTAGCCAAATCCAAAAAATCTGTGATCGGGTGGCTTGGATGCATTATGGTGAGCTTCGTATGTTTGATGATACGAAAAAGGTTGTGAAAGAATATAAGGAGTTTGTTGATTGGTTTAACAAGCTTTCTAAGAAAGAGAAAAAAGAATACCAATTGAAACACAAGGAAGGTCGAAAAGGCGTACAAAAGACAGCAAAGGTGTCTCGTTATAATGAAAACGGGAAACGACGTTCATTTTTTGGACCAGCGTTTCAAGTGACCATTATAGCGGTCTTAACCATCTTGCTTGCCCTTTCTATGTTTTCGGATCGACCGCTTCGTACGCTGGCAACATTTGGTGCAATACCATCAGATAAGACAGAGGCGCCTCAGTCAAAGGATCCTAAGACGAAGGGTGCGCCTAATATGAAAAAGGTAGATCAACAAGCCATTGTCACAGCAGATTCAATGACGGTTTACAAAGATCAAGCCATGAAAAAAAAGGCGGATGTCACTTTACCATTTGGACAAGAAGTACAGACTGTGGCTGAAAATAAACAAACTGTTCAAATCAAAACAGCGTCAGAGACGTATTTTGTGAAACGTGATGCACTGCAAGCTGCAGATGAATTGAAGCCATTATCCATTGGACCAGGACAGTTCAATTCCTACGTATCACCTGCATCAGCAGGTTCGTATGAGTATTTACTATCTTTCCTTGGAAAAGAAGAATCTGTGCTTCAGCAAAGAATGCAAACGCTGAGCTCGATCAAAAGTGATCAAGGCGACACCATTGAGCGATTGACCACAGAGAAAACCGATTATGTGATTCAAAATGGTCAAGCACACGCGATTGTGTTCCGCGAGATTATGCCCATTTCTCCTTCAACACTTGGGCTGACTGAACAAAATGTCTGGATGAATGAGAAACAAACGAAATTCGCAGTAAAGGGCGAAAACAACCTGTTTGTCATTGATAATGAACAGCATACACTGACTATTTCAGTGATTAAATAAAAAGCTGCCGATGCCGGCAGCTTTTTTAATTGACTTCTTCTTTTTCAAGAAGCTGTTTCATAAATGGAATGAGTTTCTTTTTCAGCTCTTCATCCTGAAGGGCAAACTCGAGAGTCGTTTCGATGAAGCCTTGTTTCTCACCGACATCGTATCGTTTTCCTTCAAAATCATAAGCAAATACACGCTGGATGTCATTGAGCTTTTGGATGGCATCTGTCAGCTGAATTTCTCCGCCTGCACCAATCTCTTGTTGATCGAGGTACATAAAGATCTCTGGTGTGAAAATGTAGCGGCCTAAGATGGCTAAATTCGATGGTGCTGTTCCTTGCGCCGGCTTTTCAACAAAATTTTTCACTTGGTAGCGGCGTCCTTCTTGTGTAAGAGGATCAATGATCCCGTAGCGATGCGTATCGCTGTCTGCTACCTGCTGAACGCCGATCACAGATGAAAGGGTTTTTTCATATTCATCCATCAGCTGGCGAAGCCCAGGTGTTTCGGCTTGAACAATGTCATCACCTAGTAAAACAGCAAAAGGTTCATCACCGATGAAGTTACGTGCGCACCAAACGGCGTGTCCAAGTCCCTTCGGTTCCTTTTGACGTATGTAATGAATGTCAGCAATATTAGAGGACTTTCTCACCTTTTCTAAAAGCTCGCTTTTTCCTTTTTCCTCAAGGTTCCGCTCTAGCTCTGGTGCAAAATCAAAATGATCCTCAATGGCTCTTTTTCCTTTTCCAGTGACGATAATAATGTCTTCAATTCCTGATTCAACAGCTTCTTCAATAATATATTGAATGGTTGGTTTATCAACGATTGGCAGCATTTCTTTAGGCATGGCCTTTGTGGCAGGGAGGAAACGTGTCCCGAGACCTGCAGCGGGTATAATGGCTTTACGTACTTTTTTCAATGAACTTTGCACCTTCCTTACATATAGAAAAAATGATATGACCTTCATTTTTCATCTTTCATAAAGTGTAACTTACAAATGATAGAAATGACAAATGATTTACGAGAATTAAATGATCTGATTTAAAACCAATTGTAAAGAACTTGTGTAAATATTCATGTTAAAAAGAGTAAAGGCGATGTAAAGATTACGCGAATAGAATGATTAGGATTCGTTCTTATTCTTTTGTATAATGTACAACATACGATAATTGAGAAGGAAAGAGGCATCGACATTGAAAACATTACATGTTATGACTGTATTCGGGACGAGGCCTGAAGCGATCAAAATGGCACCACTAGTCCTTGAACTGAAAAAACATCCGCAAATCAAATCCTCAGTCACTGTCACTGCTCAGCATAGAGAAATGCTTGATCAAGTGCTGAAAGCCTTTGACATTCAACCAGATCATGATCTAAACATCATGAAACAGCGCCAAACATTATCAGAAATTACATCAAATGCACTGTTGAAGCTAGATCAGTTATTTCAAGAGGAAAAGCCTGATATTGTGCTTGTTCATGGAGACACAACGACTACGTTTGCGGGAAGTCTGGCCGCTTTTTATCACCAAATTTCAGTTGGTCATGTGGAGGCAGGCTTAAGAACACACAATAAGTATTCACCATTCCCAGAGGAATTGAACCGTCAAATGACAGGCACCATTGCTGATATTCATTTTGCACCTACAGATGAGGCGAAGCAGAATCTTTTGATAGAAAATAAAAAAGAAGCGACCATTTGTGTGACAGGGAATACTGCCATTGACGCCCTGCAAACAACGGTCACAGAACAATATCAACATCCTATTTTAGAGAAAATAGGCACAGATAAAATGATTTTGTTAACGGCTCATCGCAGGGAGAATCTTGGACAGCCGATGAAAAACATGTTTAGAGCGATTAGACGTGTTGTAGAAGAGTTCGAAGATGTACAGGTCGTATACCCTGTTCATTTAAATCCTGCCGTTCGTGATGCGGCTCAGACGGAATTCAGTGATCTCGACCGGGTGCACTTAATTGAACCGCTTGAAGTGGTTGACTTCCATAACTTTGCGGCAGCTTCACACTTTATTTTAACGGATTCCGGCGGTGTTCAAGAGGAGGCTCCTTCTTTAGGGAAGCCAGTATTGGTGCTGCGTGATACAACAGAACGACCAGAAGGCGTTAAAGCTGGCACGCTCAAGCTTGCAGGGACAGATGAGAATACCATTTACCAGATGGCAAAAGAGCTGCTAGAAGACCAGCAAGAGTACGACAAAATGTCGAAGGCTTCTAATCCTTATGGTGATGGACAAGCGTCGAAACGAATTGTCCAAGAGCTCCTTCATCGTTTTGGATTCAGTGAGGAAAAGCCAGTACCGTTTAAATCATAAAAAAGAAGACTACGTCATTGTAGCCTTCTCAGATTGTTGACAAAGGGTTAAAATGATCTTTATTTTAGCCCTTTGTCTTCTTTTTTACTGCTCCAAACTTTCCTTCAATTCCTTCTTCACTTTCGCTAAACTGCTATCATCAAGCTGGTAGTAATAAATGTTATTGATTCGTGTGCCTGTTCCTTTCAGCTCGTGCTGTTTGACATGCTTTCTTGCATCGCGATAATCATTCATCATCGTCCACATATCGTCAAAGGACATGTTGGTTTTCATGTTGTTTTCAACGACTTTGAACATATCGCCGAATTTTGTAATAGACGAAATGTTGGCACCCTTCGCAATGATGCCTTCAATGACTTGGCGCTGTCTTTGCTGGCGGCCAAAATCCCCTTTTGGGTCTTGTTTTCTCATTCTTGTATAGGCAAGTGCTTGATCGCCATTCAGGTTAATTTCTCCTGTACCAAATGAATGGCCGTCATAGCTGAAAGCAAACGTACTATTCACGGTAATGCCGCCAAGTGTATCGACAATGTCTTTAAAGCTTTCCATATTGACTTTGACAAAATAATCAACAGGTACATCAAGCAGTTCCTCTACTGTATCAGCTGCCATTTGTGTGCCGCCGAATGCATAGGAGTGGTTGATTTTATCCATTGTGCCTTTCCCGACAATCTTCGTATACGTATCACGCGGGATACTCACCATCTCGGTTGTTTTGGTTTTCGGATTCACTGTCATGTATATTAATGTATCTGCACGGCCGCGGTCATTCTTTCTTTCATCGACACCCATAACCAAAACGGAGATCGGGTCCTTTTTATTTAAATCGACATCTTTGTCACGCTTATCTGACTTCTTTAAGTTCTCCTGAATGCCTGCGACGGTTGATGCTGCTGTGTTCCAAAGATGATATGCGTATCCGCCAGTTGCTAATACGAATAAGCCAATAATCGATAAAACAATCCAAAGAACCTTTTTCTTCTTTCTTTTTCTCTCAGCTCTCATAATGTCCCTCACCTTTTCTATGATTCTTCCATGATTATAGGTTTATGAATCTTGATAAACAAGTTATTTTTTTACTCTGAACCTAGATATAGACGTTGTAACAAAAAAAAGGTTTCAAAAAACCTTAAATTTACCTTAAAATATTAAGTTATAAGACGATACAAAGACATGAGGTGAAAAAAATGAAGAAAATCGTCGTTTTACCGTTCTTAATACTACTACTAGGTATCGTGCTCACAGCATGTGGAACGGCTGAGCAGTCCTTAGAAGAAAAGAAGACAAGCAGTTCAACTTCTCAAACGTTAAAGGAGACAGCCAACTATGTAGGAATGGCAGACTCCCATACAATTGAAGTGAAAAAGTCAAATGTTACTTTGAATTTTGAATTTACTGAAAACTTCAATGAAGTATTGAATGAATTTCAACCAGGAGATCACGTAGACATTTTTTACATTCTAAATGACAGTGGCCAAAAGGAAATTCAAGAAATTAAAAAAGTTCAATAGAGAGATGGTGGGATCATTAAATTGAAAAAAATCAGTCTAACTTTCACAATGTTCATCTTACTTTTGCTTGTATTCATCCCAAAAGATGCTTCAGCGGCAAGCTCAACAATTTCTGTGAAATTATCAAACTATGTTGGAAACAAAACGAACTTTAACATATCATCATCCGGCTTATACAAAGTGACTGGTACAAATGTATCTTCAATAGCTCGATATGATGGTAAGAACCGTTATGAGGTAGCCAATAATATTGCTTCAGCAGGCTGGAAAAATCCATCTACAATTGTCATTGTAAATCGTGATGCGTTTGCAGATGCAATTTCCGCTACACCTTTAGCTTATAAATTGAATGCACCTATTTTATATACGAATGCTGAAAGATTAACAAAAACCACTGAAAAGCAAATTAACAAGATGAATCCTGACAATATTCTGATTATCGGTGGAACAACAAGTGTTTCTTCAGCAACAGAGAAAACATTGAAAAAATACGGGAAGATCAAAAGGATCAGTGGTAAATCACGTTATGCTGTTTCACAAAATATCGCAAAAGAGATGGGGAACTATAGTCAAGCTATAGTGGCAACAGGAAGCATTTTTACTGACAGTGCTTCAGTAACACCATACGCTGCAAGAAACGGCTATCCTATTCTGTTAACGAAGAAAGATAGCTTACCAACTTACAAGCTTCCAAGTAAAGTCATCATTGTTGGTGGAGAAAAGAGTGTTAGCAAAAAAGTTGAATCTCAAATCAAAAAAACGTCCACAGTGAAAAGAATCGGTGGAGCTAATAGATATGAGGTATCAGCAAATATTGTAACTGAATTAAACATGAATGCTAATAAGCTATACTTAGCAAATGGTTCTATCTTTACAGATGCTATTACATTTTCGCTTTTAGCAGCCAAAAATAACAGTCCTATGGTACTTGTAAAAGACAATAGTCTAACATCACCTGTGACATCAGTTGTGAAAAAACAGGGGACGTACTCGTTTCAATTGTCTGGCGGAACAAAATCCATTTCAGCAAGTTTACAAACAAAATTATCAAATGAATTTTATTTGAAGAATAATAAGGATTATCAATTGAATGTTTCTAACGGGAAAATTTCTATCAAGGGCATCAAGACGTTTGGATCTTCAGTAAGAGTTGTTCCAGAGAAATATTCAACTAAAAATGTCATTCGAGTTGCTGGGAAAGCATACTTGGGGAAAATGAACTTTGCTGTAGAATCAGGCTATATTCGTCCAACAAATGAAAATATCCCTTTTGAAGATTATCTTAAAGGGGTTGTACCGAATGAAATGCCAGCAAGCTGGCATGTTGAGGCATTAAAAGCACAGGCTGTTGCAGCACGTACATATTCTGTGAACAGTATTGGGAAGGTTGTGCCAGATACAACAGCATTCCAAGTGTACGGTGGATACAGCTGGTATACAAATTCTACAAAAGCTGTAGATGCTACAAAAGGTAAGGTACTAAAATATAATAATAAACTGATTTCTGCTACCTACTATTCTAGTAATGGAGGCTACACTGAGGCGAGTGAAGAAGTGTGGTCAAGTGCATTTCCTTATTTAGTAGCAAAAACAGATACAAAAGATCCAGTGAATGCATGGACACTTAAACTATCAAAAACACAATTGAGTAAATCGCTTAGCACAGCAGAACCTGCATCTTGGTGGAGTAAGACAACAGAATCAAATGTGAGTCAGTTGAAAGGCTTGAAGAACTGGATTCTAAAAAATAAAGAAACTTCAGCTTCAGACATCAAGATAGCGACAATTTCAAGCCTATCCTTTTCAGGTAAGACAAAAGGGCAGAGAGCAAAAACAGCCTCTATGAAAATCAGCTATCACTTAAAAAATAAAACGGGTTCTTATAGTATGAATAAATCAGCGACACTTAGCTTTAAGATGACTGAATTTAGATCAATACTTGGAGCGACTAATTTAAAAAGCACGTATGCATCAGTGAAGAATAACACCAATGATTTTACCATCTCAGGAAAAGGGTATGGTCATGGAGTTGGAATGAGTCAATATGGAGCGAAAAAGAGAGCTGAATCAGGAAGCTCATATTCAAGTATTTTGTCATTCTATTATCCGGGTGCAAAGTTAACTACGAATTAAAACATCAAAGGAGGTTATAAACGTGCGCTCTATTATAAAAGTTGTATTTTTGAGTGTAGTAACAATGTGTTTGTTTCTTCCATCTGCACTTGCTGACAATTCAGTTACAAGGCTTGATGGGAAGAACCGGTATGTTGTTGCGGTGAACGCGGCGAAAAAAGGCTGGACAACATCAAGTACGGCTGTTCTTGTAGGGAAAGATGCATATGCGGATGCATTAAGTGCGGTTCCTTATGCATACCAAAAAAATGCCCCTGTTCTGTTTACTAACAGTAGCAGTTTATCTACAGATACAAAAAAAGGCCTTCAAAGTCTAAAAACAAAGAATGTGACTATTCTCGGTGGAACAAAGAGTGTCTCTAGCAAGGTGACAACTCAGCTAAAATCAATGGGTATCTCTGTGAAACGTATTAGTGGTAAGAACCGCTATGACTTAGCAGCAAATATTGCAAAGCAAATGAAAAGCTCTAGTACGGCTGTTGTAGCAAATGGCTTTGCTTATGCAGATGCAGTTGCCATTGCACCTTATGCTGCAAAACAAGGCTATCCAATCTTATTAACAAATGATAAAGGTTTACGTTCGGAAACTTCAGCTGTGATTAAAAGCCGAGCAATTAAAAAGACCGTTGTCATTGGTGGAGAGTCTAGTGTAAATAAATCAACTTATGCTAAACTACCTTCACCTGGAAGAATTGGCGGGGCCAATCGTTATGAAGTCGCTGCAAATATTGTGACGAAATACAATATGAGTACAAGTAATACGTATATTAGTAATGGTTTTGCATATGCTGATGCCGCTTCAGGAGCTAGTATTGCTGCCAAGCAGGGTAAAGCCTTTATTTTCACAAATGAAAAAACATTACCGAAAGCAACAAGAAAAATCATTGGTTCAAAGAAGATCACTTCATTTAGTGTTCTAGGTGGTACATCTACTGTGACGAATACTGTGACTTCCCAATTGAAAAATCCAGTCGTTGGAAAAAAAGTTTTTATTGACCCTGGTCATGGAGATCAAGATTCTGGTGCTGCTGGATATGGTCTTCTTGAGAAGAACGTGAACCTTGATGTCGCTAAGCGTCTAAATACAAAATTGACTAGTGCTGGGGCACTACCAGTCATGTCACGTACATCTGATACATTTGACAGTCTTCAAACACGAGTAAGCAAAGGTGCTTCTGCGAAAGCAGATATCTTTATTAGTGTCCATGCGAATGCAAATGACAACAGCAGCGCAAATGGAACAGAAACGTATTATGACAAAACATATGCGGCAACGAACAGCCTGAAGCTTGCGCAAAACATCCAGCCTAAAATGGTTAGTGCACTAGGTACAAGAGATCGTGGTGTCAAAACGGCTGGCTTCTATGTCATTAAGTATTCAAAGATGCCGAGTGTCTTGCTTGAAACTGGCTTTGTTTCCAGTCCAGTCGATTCAAATATTTTGAAATCTGCTACTTATAAAGATAGATTAGCAGCTGGTATTTCAAGCGGCGTTTCAGGTTATTTTAGATAAGAAAAACATGAGGGGTGGCTAAGATACTCCTCTTAGGCTGCTCGAGAACGTCTCTCGGCAGCCTTTTTTATCAATGGTATATGAAGTGGTTCTAGGATGAAGGATTCACTCTAAGGATGCGGTCTTCATAGGCTATCAAATGTCTTTACTAATCGTGCACACAACTCTGTATGAGCGCAACAGACAGTGACGAGGATAACCTGCCTAGATTGATCCATGGAGGGTCAGTGGTCAAACAGGAGTGTTTCCACTTACTTTGATGAAAATGAAAACGACCATTTGTATGTCAAGTTAAAAATACATTTCAATTTAGGCTATTTTTGTTATAATCGAAACATAGAGGGTAGCTTTTTTACGTGTTTACCTTCCGATAACAGCAAATCGACAAATCATGAAGAGGTGACAATATTGAAAAAATTAATCACAATGCCGTTTTTAGTATTGCTTCTAGGTGTAGTGCTTACAGCATGCGGCACAACAAATCAATCAAACGACAACAATACGGATAACAGCAAAAAAGAAACAACTGAAGCGGCTGATCAAAACAAAGAAAATGCATCAGACGAAAAAACGGAAGATAAGTCTGCAAGTGAAAAAACAGACGATCAAAGCAAAGAAACGGCTGCTAAAACAGAAGACCAAGCAGGTCAATCCAATGAAGATGCAAAAGAAAGCTCAAGTAAAGAAATCACAAAAGAAGAACCTGCGAAGGATCAATCAAAAGCTGAGTCCACAACAAAAAAAGAAGTCACCAAAGAAGGCACATATGTCGGTTTGGCTGATGGACATACCATTGCTGTCAACATTGATGGAAAAGAAGTAGCCATTCAATTTGGAAATACATTTTCTAAACAAGTAAACAGCTTGAAAGAAGAATCAAAAGTGAAAGTAACCTATACAAAAGATGCAAACGGAACACTCAGACTCAAAACAATCGAATCCGTAAAGGCAAAATAAAGAGAACACCCGTAGACCCGCAGAATTGCGGGTCTTTTTTACGTTTAAAAGGGCATAACTTGATATAAGTGCACATTCTTAACACAATTTTACAAGACTTAACAGCCCATTTACATTTGCTTAATGTTGCTCTGCTAAACTGACTTTCATAGAACATCTCTTTACACAACAACTACTTTGAATGGTGAGGTGCAGGTCAGTGAGCGCAGAGAAAGCGATGAATCTTTATAGAGAATATGAAGTGAGACGAAACCACTCTTTTGCCTTAACAGAACATATGGTTCGTTATTTATTTGCAAAACGTGTCATAGATTTAGTGTTCTCGTTCATCGGATTGATTTTGAGTACGCCAATCATTTTGCTGTTTGCCCTTTTGATTAAGTTAGAAACACCGGGACCAGCCTTTTATATGCAGGAAAGGGTCGGGAAAGACGGTGTTTACTTTCAATTATGGAAGCTCAGATCGATGAGAACCGACGCAGAAAGCGGAGGAGCGAAATGGGCCCAAAAAAATGACCCGCGTATCACCAAAGTGGGGGCATTCATCCGTAAAACAAGAATTGATGAACTGCCACAATTTATCAACGTGTTAAAAGGAGAAATGAGTATCGTAGGTCCGCGGCCGGAAAGACCAATGTTTACCGCAGAATTTAACCGCACGATTCCAGGCTTTACAAAAAGGCTGGCGGTGAAGCCGGGGCTGACAGGCCTTGCTCAAGTAAATGGAGGATATGAAATGAGTCCAAGTGAAAAGTTATCACATGACTTACAGTATATTCAAAACTTGACATTTTCTCTTGACACGAAGATTATGGTAAAAACGTTAAAAGTCATCATGACTGGTGACGGAGCCAGATAAGTAAAGTAGGGAAGAGAAATGGCAAGTATGAAAAATCGCATGCTAGGCGGGGCAAAATGGACAAGCTTGTCCGCATTGATCATTACCATCATCCAAATTGCACAGTTCGCCTTTCTAGGGAACGTGATGTCACTTAAAGAGTTTGGGCTCGTTGGCATGATCACAACTGTCACAATATTTACGCAAATTTTACTTGATCTAGGCATCGGTGCAGCGATCATTCAAAAGGAACAAACAACGGAACGTCAATTATCAACATTATATTGGATCAACTTACTCACAGGTCTTGTCTTGTTTTGTTTACTTATCCTTGCAAGCCCAATGATTGCCGCCTTTTATGCCCGTCCTGAGCTAGAAGGACTGCTCAAGCTATTATCGATGATGTTTCTCATTGCACCAATTGGCCAGCAATACCAATATATGATGCAAAAAGATTTAGCTTTTAAAACATTAAGTACCATTGAAGCCATTGCGGCCATCATATCGCTGCTCGTTTTATTCGCTTTAGCTTTTTTCATCAATCCGATTGTTGCCTATGTCATCTCTCAAGTGTTGCTGCAATCAAGTAAAGGTCTATTGTATGCAGCGGCTTATTGGAAGAAGTGGCGTCCAGCACCAGTCTTTGCAATAGGAGAAGTGAAAGAGTTTTTCTCATTCGGCGCTTTCCAGCTGGCATCAAGGCTCGTCAATCGGGCAGGATCGAACATTGACATGATTTTAATCGGCCGGTTTCTTGGAGCGGAGGCGTTAGGTATTTACAGCTTGGCTTATCAAATTGTGACGATTCCTGTGCTGAAAATTAATCCGATTGTGACGAGGGTGGCTTTCCCTGTTTTTGCAAAAAGTCAGCGTGATCACTCCATGCTGCGCGAGGGCTTCCTAAGTATGACGAATATGCTCGCCTTGATTAGTTTTCCGTTATTAATCGGCCTTGCTGCCGTATCAGATAGCTTTATAGAAGTTGTGTTTGGAGAGAAATGGCTAGTGGCAGTTCCGGTTCTCAATATTTTGTGCATAGTCGGACTACTGCGTGTGCTCATGAATCCAAACGGTTCAATACTCCTTGCAAAAGGGAGAGCGGACTTGGCCTTTTATTGGGATACGGGGATGCTCATCGTTTATGGATGTGCGTTATATGCAGGAGTCAGCACAGGCAGTCTGTTGACGGTGGCTTGGATTTACTCAGGTGTCAGCCTGCTGAATTTCATTGTTGGCAGATGGCTGATGGCCTATGTCATTCAGCTTGATATGAAGGTGTATTTGAAATCACTCGGAAAGCCTGCTGTCATGACGCTATTGATGGCCGCCTGTGCGGTAGCTTTACATCAAGGGATGAAGCTGACGTCAGCTGATATTTCGCTTCAATTATTACTGACTGTTTGTTTAAGTGCTGCTTTGTATGGCCTGCTGCTCGTCAAAATGTATCCACAGATTGCAGGCAAATTATTGAGAAGAGGTCGTTCGTCATGAAGGTGCTATGGCTGACAAGTGTATATCCTAGTGAAAAACATCCGAGTGAGGGTGTCTTTCACGAAACACAAGTGCAGGAGCTGATCAAACAAGGAATTGAAGTGACCGTCCTTTGTCCCAATCCAGTGAATCCGCCCGTCTTGCGGATGCTCAAGGCATCCTATCGGCAGAAAAAAGATATTCCCGAACAGGAAGTGCGGTGCGGAGTGACGGTTTACAGGCCGCCCTATACAGCGTTACCTGGACAGCTGAAATGGGCACAGCCGAGTAAACGAATAGCGGATTCTGTTCTGCGCACAATGCAGCGTCATCAGCTGTCACCAGATTTTATCCATGCACACTTTGCCATGCCGTCTGGCGGAGCGGCGGCTGTGATCCAAAAAGAAGCGCATATCCCTTATCTTCTGACCTTACACGGCAGTGATGTGAACGTGTATCCGAGCTATAGCAAAGGAGCTTTCACAGCCTTTGAAACAGCGTTGAAACAGGCATCTGCTGTGCTGACAGTGAGTGAGGAGCTGGCAAAAAAGACACATGATATGACAAAGGTGGAAGCGCAATTTCTCCCACTCGGTATTCCGCTCAAGTCATTTTCTAAAACGGATGGAGATCAAGAAGACATCAGAAAGCAGTTAGGCTTACCGCTTCACGAAAAGCTAATTGTCTTCGTGGGGCGCTTAGTGAAAGAGAAAGGCTTACTTGAATTAGCTGATGCTGTCAGTGGGATGGATGGTGTGAAAGTGGTCTTTGTCGGAAAGGGCCCACTTGCAAAGGAGCTGACCGAACGGGCTGGGGAATCGATTTTACTCCCAGGGCAGGTGCCAAACGATCAGGTGAAAGACTACTTGATGGCAGCCGATCTGTTTGCACTTCCTTCCTATAGTGAAGGAATGCCGACCGTCGTCCTTGAGGCGCTCGCTTTAAAAGTACCTGTCATTGCAACACGAGTTGGTGGTCTCCCATCATTATTTTCTACCTATCAACACCTGCTCATTGAACCACGTTCAACGAGTCAGCTAAAAGAGGCCATTCACGCCTACCTATATGAAAACAAATGGAGTGAGAAAGTAAAGAACGATCTTCATGAAATTGTTCATACAGAATATTCATCAACAAATAATGCGAAGCATCTCATTCAGCAATATGAAAAGGTGCTCAATCAATATCCATCGTTTAAACAGTATGAAATGTGCAAAGAATGATAGATCAACAGCTTGGAACGGTCAATATGCTTTTACTGAGAGGATGAAAAATGTTGAAGAAAATTGCTGTGATTGGAACAGGGTATGTCGGGTTAGTATCGGGTACTTGTTTTGCTGATATCGGAAATCGCGTCATCTGCTGTGACATCGATGAATCAAAAATCAACAGCTTAAAAAGTGGTGTCGTTCCCATTTATGAACCGGGTTTAAAGGAATTGATTGAAAAGAATACAGAAGCAGGAAGACTGTGTTTTACAACCAATATTCCTGCCGCGATCCGGGAATCAGAGATTATCTATATTGCTGTAGGGACACCGATGACACCACAGGGTGAAGCGGATTTAACTTACGTGAAAGCCGTCGCTCAAACGATCGGTGAACACTTAAATGGCTATAAAATCATCGTCAATAAAAGCACCGTGCCAGTTGGAACAGGCCGCCTTGTTCAAGCCATTGTCGAAAAGGCGTCACGCAGTAAATATCCTTTTGACGTCGTATCCAATCCAGAGTTCCTTCGAGAAGGCTCTGCGATTAAAGACACGATGAATATGGAGCGAGTTGTCATAGGGTCTACAAGTTCTCATGCATTGGAGATCATTAAGGAGTTACATGAACCATTTCAAACAGCAGTGGTCGAAACCAATTTAGAAAGTGCAGAGATGATTAAATACGCTGCAAATGCGATGCTTGCAACCAAAATTTCCTTTATCAATGATATTGCCAACATTTGTGATCGAGTGGGGGCGGATGTTGAGAAAGTATCAGAAGGTGTTGGCCTAGATAGCCGGATTGGGCAGAAATTTTTAAAAGCTGGAGTGGGATTTGGAGGTTCCTGTTTCCCGAAAGATACCAAGGCACTTTTAAAAATAGCTGAAACAGTAGGCTATCGTTTTAAACTAATTGAATCAGTTGTTGAAACAAATACACATCAACGAGCGTACCTTGTAAAAAAATTGATGGATGTCTATGGTGAAATAAAGGGAAAAACCATTTCGGTATTAGGATTGGCATTTAAACCTAATACAAATGATTTGAGATCCTCTCCAGCCCTTGATATTATTCCTATGCTACAAGATCTGGGAGCTAACGTAAAAGCTTACGATCCCATTGCTCACTTAGAAGCGAAGGAGATCCTGGGAAACCAGACGATATTTAGCAACAATCTATATCAAACAATAGAGAATTCAGATGCCTGTTTAATCTTGACTGAATGGGAAGAAGTGTTAAAAATGGATATGGAGAAAGTCAGAAGTCTTCTTCAACGTCCAGTCATCATCGATGGACGCAATGTATTTGAACCAGATCAAATGAGAAAAAACGGCTTTATTTATCATTCAATCGGTCGTCCGCATGTACAGGATGTTAAGATGTTATTAGAAGCTTGATTTAGGAGGAAACTTGGATGAAGAAAGTATTGGTTACTGGAGGTAGTGGATTTATAGGTTCACATACTGTTGAAAAATTAATAGAAAAAGGATATGAGGCCATCGTGCTTGATAATTTTTCGACAGGTAGTAAGGAAAATATTGCCCATTTATCTGTTCAATGTATTGAAGAGGATATAACAAAACCAGAAGTGGTTGAAATCATCAAACAAATCGCACCAGACTACATCATTCATCTTGCTGCACAGGTAAGTGTCGCAGTATCGGTCAAAGATTATATATATGATCAGGAAGTGAATATTAAAGGATCTCTGCATGTGATCAAAGCTGCTTCAGAGATTGGTGTCAAGAAGGTGATATTTGCCTCATCGGCTGCTGTCTATGGAGACCCAATTTATCTGCCAGTGGACACCGCTCACCGGCTGCAGCCTGGTTCACCTTATGGCTTAGCAAAGCTCACAGTAGAGCGATACTTAGAAATGTCAAAAGCACTCTATGATGTGGACTATTGTATTCTGCGATACAGCAATGTATATGGTCCGCGCCAAGATGCACTTGGCGAAGGCGGGGTTGTCTCTATTTTCTCTGATAAGTTTGCAAAGCATGAAGCACCTTTCATCTTCGGGGACGGGGAACAAACAAGAGATTTCATCTATGTAGAAGATCTAGCAGCAGCGAATGTTGCGGCTTTAACAGCCCAATCAAACGTTTGTTTAAATGTCTCGTGTGGTGATTCCATCACTGTGAATGAGCTGTTTCAAACGATGAAGCAAGTGACGAGATCACATCTTGAACCGATTTATAAGCCGCAGCGTGCAGGAGATATTGTGCATAGTACATTGGCGAATGAGGAAACGAAACAAGTCTTAGCATGGGAGCCTGTCGTGACTTTACAGGAAGGTTTGGCTCGTACCATTTCCTACTATCAACAGGAAGTAAAGGCTTAATCCCTCAAATCGGATGGATGGCTTAGGAGGAAAATGGGTATGAGTGTGAAACAAACAGCATGGCAAATCATGATCGGATGTATTTTGTTTGCAGCAGGGATAGGGATTGTACAAATTGCATCCGCGCAGCCCGTTGGGTTAAAGAAGATGGTGGCAATCCCGGTTCTGCTTGTGGTCCTCACGGCAGCTCTCGTGTTGATGAAGCAATACATGAATGGTGAGCAAGTATTCATGTCAGCCATCTACCTTTTAATTGCATTGACCTTTCTCAATAACGCTTTCTTTTCTATTAGTGTCGGGTTCTTTAGTCTTTTCCTCTACCGAATCATGCTCATTGCCGTCTTTGCTTTATTGATATGGCGAATGAGAGATAAGGGGACGTACATATTACAGTGGCAGCAGATTCGTGTAAAAGGCATTCTCGGTTTTTTTGCTGCATGGTTTCTTTACGGGCTCATCTCACTGCTTTGGGCTCATTCGGTTACAGACGGTCTGAAATATATGTCCCTGCTTGCGATGGGGATCGGGTTTGTCTTTCTTGTGGTCATGTACATTCAGCGAATGGATCAAATCGTGACCTTTTATAGTATTTGGCTGGTCATGACCGTATTTGTGATGGGGATCGGGTTCTATAATCACTTTACTTTGAACCATTTACCTAACACATCATTGTATCTTGGGCCAGCGTATAAACAGCACTATCCTACATCTGTATTCTTTAATCAAAATGACTTTGCGACGTTTTTATCTATTAGCTTTTTCTTATATGTGGCGTGCATGCGTCAAATGAAAAATGGTTATATCAAAGCGTTTGGATTATTAGGCGCAATCTCAGCTCTGTATCTCATTTTGTTAACAGAATCCCGCGCCAGCTTGCTTGGCATATTTGCGGGAGTGGCTATTTATGTGTGGCTGCTTATGCCGCGCTTTCTAAAAAAGTGGTCACTCATCGCAGCAGGCGGACTTGGTGTCATCTGTATCGCCATCTTTTCGGCCAAGATCTATTCGGTCTTTTATGACTTGTTTCTCGCTTCTCAGGTCGCGCATTCTTTTAGTGAACCACTCCCGTCCAACATCGCTAGGGCGAATTTGATCAAAAATGCATGGCATTTCTTTACGAATTCATACGGCTTCGGGGTCGGAGCAGGTAATGTGTCTTACTATTTAGCCCACTTTTCAATCTTTGATACAGATCAAGTCGTTGAAGTGCACAATTGGCTGCTAGAGGTGATGACGAATTTTGGCTTTGCGGTCATGCTAGGCTATATTTCAGTGTACGCCTATCTCATGTTCACACTGTACAAACAATACCAATGGGCTGACACAAGATCAGCAAAAATGATCATTGAAGGTCTATTTGCTGCAATGCTGAGCTTTCTCGTCTCAAGTATCAGTCCTAGTTCCGTCTCGAATTTATATTTCCACTGGGTATTTTTAGGACTGGTGATCGCAGCGGTTAACATCTTGAAAAACAAACAACGTTTCAAGCCTTGGTAAATCGTGTGTGGTGCTGAGCTTGTATGGCTACACTAGTGAAAAAGCAAATACGTCAATGTTGGGAGAATGAACATGTCTGGTTTCATGTTAAGAATAGGGAAGCGAATCAAAAAGTATATCGTCTGGCTCGTGCTGCTGCCTGTCGTATTAGGCGCTTTTGGTTTCTTTTTTGCCAAAGGAACAGTCCAGCAGTCTAGTTACACAGCCGCTGTTACCCTCACGCTTGGTAAATATGATGACGGGGTGTATAACAATATGGCAGAAGTGACATCTCTATTAAAAAGCGATGCATTTCTAAATGAAGCACTCAGTGATGTAAAGGAAGAAGAAAGGCAGGATGTGAAAAACCGCCTGATCCTTACCAATCAATCAGATACACAATTACAGCTGTCATTCACAGATGCCGATAAGGATCGAGCCTTGGCTGTCGTGAAGCAGGTGTCAGATACATTTCTAAAGCAAGACAAAGCATTATTTACCAAAAGGCAGCAGGTCATTGAAAGTAGGTTATCCGCTCTTGAAGACGAATCTGTCAGCAATGATTCCAAAGTGGATAAAGAACGATTCTTATATGAATTGGAGTCTACAAAGCTCGGAATGAAGCAGGCAAAGATTGTGGACCCGGCCCAAGTGCTTGATGAAGGCAATAAAGGCATGTCAGCGAAAAAACGGGCACTGCTCGGACTGATCATTGGCTTTAGCATCTCGCTCATGTTTGTGGTGTTACCTGAAGTGTTCAAAGAATCTTAATGATGAACTGGAGATGAGTCTTAGGTGAACAATCAACCGTTAGTATCTATTATTACACCGGCGTATAATGCGGAACGTTATTTAACGGATACAGTTCATTCCGTCCTTGCCCAAACCTATTCCAATTGGGAGCTGATCATTGCAGATGATTGTTCAACAGATGGAACAAGGATGCTATTAGGGGAATTAAGTCAGGCGGACGACCGAATCAACGTCATTTATTTAGAGGAAAACGGGGGAGCCGCCATTGCGAGAAACACGGCCATCAAACAGGCAAAGGGGCGTTTTATCGCTTTTTTAGACAGCGATGATAAGTGGAAAGAGACAAAGCTCGAAAAGCAGGTAGACTTTATGCTGGCGAATGATTATGCCTTTACATTCACGGCGTATGACATCATTGCCGAAAATGGAGAACCGTTACAAAAAACAGTCACTGCACCAGCTAGGTTGAACTACAATGAAGCCTTGAAAAATACCATTATCGGCTGTTTGACGGTCATGATCGATCTTCAGCAAGTGGGACATGTAGAAATGCCGAACATCCGTACAAGACAGGATTTAGCCACATGGCTGTCTATTTTAAAAAGAGGATTTACAGCCTATGGCATGAGTGAGCCGCTCAGTGAATATCGCATCGTTGGAAACTCTATCTCGAGTAACAAGTGGAAAGCGGCGAAAAAAACGTGGTTTGTCTACAGAGAAATTGAGCAGCTTCATTTTGTCAAAGCGTCATGGTGTTTTATGCATTATGCGACAAATGCTGTGAAGAAGCGCTTATAAATAGAAGGGAAAAAAGGTGATAAAGGTGAAAGCAGACTCGATCATACATGTCATCGTAGCGACGGGAGAATGGGGACAGGATGGCCTGAGGTACAGACGGCATCGTTTGGCGGAATTTCTAGCATCTGATCCAGAAACGAAAGAAGTCATCTGGGTATGCCCGTCTGCAACCCGTCATACAGCTCCCTTTCAGCCCATAACGGATCGAATGAAGCAATTGACCATTCCTGATGTGCTCAAGAGCAAATTTTTTCGCTTTGGAAGAT
Source organism: Bacillus pumilus (assembly GCF_024498355.1). Classification (GTDB taxonomy): domain Bacteria; phylum Bacillota; class Bacilli; order Bacillales; family Bacillaceae; genus Bacillus; species Bacillus pumilus_P. The sequence continues at coordinate 3,114,216 of NZ_CP101833.1, read as the reverse complement.
ATCAAGATATGTTCTATATTCATAAATTGTCCCCTCTTCTTGAGCATTTGCGGCAGGAGGAAAAGAAGGGGATAGCCGTTTGCTTATGGTATACGTTTCCTGGCTTTCCGCTCTTATCTTCTTTATTTGAATGGAAACATATTGTGTATGATTGCAGTGATCTGTGGGGAGAGCCGATAAGCGGGAAAAACAACATATTCTCTTATATGAGGCAGCGTGTCATTGTAAAAGCAGAAAACCGAATCATTAAATACGCACACAGCATTACATGCTCTTCTCAATACTTACATGATCAAATCAAAAAACGTCTCATGGGTGAACCGAAAGATGTGTTCACAGTAGAAAATGGTGTTGAGTACGATGTGTTTGCAAAAAGCAATCTTTCCTGTAAGGAGGATGTGCTGGAAGGAAGAGAAGGAACCGTCCTTGGCTTTATTGGAGGAATCAAGCCGAAGCTCGATTTTGACATGATTGCGCAAGCTGCTCACATGCAGCCAGATTGGACATTTTTATTTGTCGGTCCTGATGGAACAAATGGAGATCCATCTTTTCAGCATGCACTCAAACTGCCAAATGTCATTTGGACAGGGGCTGTTGCACCAGAAGAAGTGCCTGCTTATATGAAACTGATTGATGTAGGGATGATGCCATACAAACAGTCTCCTTATAATCAAGCCGTTTTCCCGCTCAAGCTATATGAATTTCTAGCTGCAGGAATACCTGTTGTCGGTTTAAATCTTCCATCAACGGAAAGGCTAAAAGAGAATGATGTGTATGAATATTTAGAGGGCGAAGATCCTGCGCTCTTCGTAGAAGCCTGCCTGAAAGTGATCAGCAAAAAAGATGACATAACCTATAGACATCTAAGACAAAGCCGGGCGAAGAAAAAAGATTGGCACGCGCTGTTCACAAACATGGTGGAATTAACGAATATTAAAGAAAACGCATAATTCATTCAGGATTGTGCGTTTTTATTTTTCTTCTTCACAGGGGGAGCTTGTGATCATCCTATATTCAATTGTATAATGGAAAGAGCGGCCAATATACAAAATACAGATTTCAATTTAGAAGGAGACTGACCTATGGATTACGAACGCGCCTTATTAGCGTTTTTTGTCTCTCTGGCTACAGTTTTAATTGTGACACCAATCGTCAAAAAGCTTGCAATTAAGATTGGTGCAGTGGACCAGCCGAATAAACGAAAAGTTCATGATAAAGTAATGCCTCGAATGGGCGGTTTGGCGATTTTTATTGGGGTAGCGGCTGGAGCATTAGCAGGCGGGCTGTTTCTACATAATAAAATTACAGCGATTTCAGTTGGTGCCGTACTCATCGTCATTTTAGGTATATTTGATGATAAATATAATTTAAGTGCAAAATTTAAATTTCTCGTGCAAGTTCTCGTTGCTTGTTTGATCGTGAGCACGGGCCTCAAAATGGACTTTTTCTCTGTTCCTTTCTTAACAGATCGTATTGAGTTAGGCTGGATGGCATATCCCCTAACCGTGTTATGGATTGTCGGAATCACAAATGCCATCAATTTAATTGACGGCCTTGATGGACTCGCTGCTGGGATTTCGGTCATCGGTTTATCCACGATTGCAGTGATGGCATTTTCTGCTGATAAGATTCTCATTCTTTCTTTATCACTTGTCGTCATTGGCAGTACAATCGGCTTTCTATTTTACAACTTCCATCCAGCAAAGATTTTTATGGGTGATACAGGCTCGTTGTTTTTAGGCTATATGATTTCGGTGCTGTCACTTTTAGGATTATACAAAAGTGTCACTTTGTTTAGTGTCGTTGTTCCGGTGATCATCTTAGGTGTCCCTATTTTTGATACGACCTTTGCGATCATTAGACGAATATTAAATAAACAGCCAATTTCAGCGCCTGACAAATCGCATATTCATCATAGACTGATGGCCTATGGTTTATCTCATCGAACAGCCGTCATCGTCATTTACATGATTGGTTTAGTGTTTAGCTTAAGTGCAATATTGCTGACAAGTGCAACCATTTGGTTATCACTGATCATTATTTTTTTATTGGTCATGTTTATGCAAGTCATTGCGGAAGTCACTGGTTTAGTGAACGAAGAGTTCAAACCATTTACGAAATTCTATAAACGCATGGTCAAAAGAAATTAAAGAAACAGCCCGTTCCTAGGAATCGGGCTGTTTCTTTATTGTCCGGATGAATTTGGCGAAGTGGGCGCAGTATCTGTCGTTCCTGTCCCTGTTTCACCAGATGATGGAGTGGTCTGTGAATCTGTTTCAGTCGAAGGTTCAGAAGGAAGCTTTAAATGCGTCCTTAATTCATTCTGTACATTAGCTAAATTGGTTTGATCTGGCTCGAAGTAATATGTTCGATTTGGTCCTAGATAAAGGTCGTCTCCTTTAATAGAAAGCGTTTCTGTGTCGTCTCCTTTAAATCCACTGTAGATTTGCTGAAGAGCAAGTCCTTCCGTGATACGGAAATTGGTCGTAATGTGATCACTTACTTCTTTGGCGATATTATCCACGTTTGCAATATTATTTGGCTTCGCCATTTGATCAATCATGGCTCGTAAAATCTGTTTCTGACGATCGTTACGCCCGAAATCACCTCGTGGATCTTGTTTTCTCATCCGCGCATAAGCAAGTGCTTCTTCCCCGTTTAAATGCATATTGCCCTTTTTGAAGTAAATCTTTTTGGATTTTTTGACGTCACTTTTTTCATTGAAGTCAAATGGAACATCTATATCAATTCCACCCACTTCATCAATGACATCTTTGAAGCCGTCAAAATCCACTGTTGCATACTTATCGATCGGAATATTCAAGAATTGTTCGACAGTTTCAATCGTTTCGTCTTTTCCGCCTTTAGCAAATGCCGCATTAATTTTATCTTTACTTTCGGTCGTGTCACTTGCAAGATGTACCCGTGTGTCCCGAGGAATACTAACCATTTTCATCGTTTTATCTTGAGGATTAATGGTTGCAACAATGAGTGAATCTGAACGGCCATGATCACCATTCGTAGCATAATCCTCAATTCCGACAAATAGAACGGAGAAAGGTTTCTTCTTAATATCAATGACAGCATCACGGAGCTTAGATTTCTCTCCGCGGTCTAGTTCATCATATGTTTTGTCAGCTGCCTGAAGTGTATTCACAATTTTATACACTGCAAATCCGCCCATGCAGATGAAGAGAAGCAAAAATAAGACCAGAATACGTTTGATAATCTTTTTCTTCTTACTCTTTTTCTTTCGTACACGCACTTTTACTCGTTGTGCCATTCATCTGTCTCCTTTATCGGACCAATGTCCTTTTCTAAATAAATAAGTTCGCCTTCTTTTGTAACACTCTTTCCATTTGTAAGCTCTGTCATCCATTCAATGAACTGCTCTGTTTGTGTTTCTTCTACATACGTCTCAAAAATAACATTTTCGGCATAATGGATTTCTTTTAGCTGAAAAGATGAGGCTCTAAGCTCATTCTCTACCTTTCCAAGCCATGTATAATCTATTGTTGTGTGCATCGTACGCATTAAACAGCGCTCTACTATACCAACATGGTTGATAGCTTCTGATACAGATTTTCCGTAGGCACGAATTAATCCACCGGCACCTAATTTGATACCGCCGAAATAACGAGTGACCACAACGACTGTATCTTTAAGCTTCCGTTTTTTTAGCACTTCAAGCATTGGCACTCCTGCCGTACCGCTTGGTTCACCATCATCATTTGCTTTTTGAATCATGTCATGTTCACCAATGAGATATGCTGAACAATTATGTGTGGCATTCCAATGTTGTTTTTTAATGGATTGTATAAATGCTTGTGCTTCTTCTTCTGAGACAGCACGCTGTATATGACAAATAAAACGTGATTTTTCAATGACGATCTCATGCTCGCCACGACTTTTTACTGTAAGAAAGCGATTCAGCAAAAGACATACCCTCCTGACAAGCAAATTGTAAGACTAGAGAAAATTTGCATTGGTTTTAGAATTTTACAGCGTATTTTGTTATGATGATAGGAGCGGAAAAAGGGTCGTCATAAAAACTTCAAGATTTATACGCATTCTTTCATTATAATTCGACATAAAATGCAGATCAATGACATTTATAATAAAAAAAGATGACATCACTGTTACGGGAGGGAAAAGCCATGACAACACCCAAAATGGATCCGAAATTATTGGATTCAATCATCATGAAAATGCTAAGTACAGTTGATGGCAGCAAGGACGAAGTATTTAGGATAGGCGAACAGTCCCGTCAACAATATGAGAGCCTAGTTGAAGAGCTTAAGCAAATCAAGCAGCAAGTAAACGAGGTAATTGATTTTGGGGATAAACTAGAAGTACATACGAGACATGCTAGAAATCGCTTATCTGAAGTCAGCAGAAACTTTAACAAATTCAGCGAAGAAGAAATACGAGAGGCCTACGAAAAAGCACATAATCTGCAAGTAGAACTCACCATGATCCAGCAGCGTGAGAAGCAGTTGAGAGAGAGAAGAGACGATTTAGAAAGACGATTATTAAGCTTACAGGACGTCATTGAACGCTCTGAAACGCTTGTGAGTCAAATTACGGTTGTTCTGAACTATCTCAACCAGGATTTACGCCAGGTAGGCGTTTTACTCGAAGATGCTCAGGCAAAACAAGATTTTGGACTAAGAATTATTGAAGCTCAAGAAGAAGAACGCAAAAGGGTATCTCGGGAAATTCATGATGGTCCTGCTCAGATGCTGGCAAACGTGATGATGCGTTCTGAATTAATTGAACGGATCTTTAGAGACCGTGGTACAGAAGAAGGCTTTAAAGAAATTAGAAGTCTCAGACAGAATGTGCGAAATGCTCTGTACGAAGTGAGAAGAATCATTTATGATTTAAGACCGATGGCTTTAGATGATTTGGGTCTCATTCCGACGCTAAGAAAATATTTAAACACAATCGAAGAATACGATGGGAAAACCAAGATTACGTTCCAATGCCTAGGCGATACAGAAAGCGAAAGAATTGCTTCTCAATTTGAAGTGGCACTATTTAGACTAGCCCAAGAAGCTGTCACAAATTCCTTAAAACATTCTGAAGCTGAAGAAATCTCTGTAAAGGTAGAAGTAACGAAAGACTTTGTGACATTAATGATCAAAGACGATGGAAAAGGCTTTGATATGAAAGATGTTAAAACAAACAAAAACAAATCCTTCGGTTTACTTGGCATGAAAGAACGCGTAGACTTACTAGAAGGTAAAATGACCATAGACTCAAAAATAGGTCTAGGGACATTCGTTATGATTCGGGTGCCGTTAACATTGCAAAATAAAATTGTAAAATAGAGTCAAAAGACATATTGACCATAAAGTTCAGGTGTAGAACAATAAACATGGGGAGGCGTAGCTTGTGACTAAAGTAAATATTGTAATTATTGATGACCACCAATTATTCCGTGAAGGTGTCAAACGGATTTTAGATTTTGAACCTACTTTTGAAGTAGTTGCAGAAGGAGACGACGGTGACGAAGCTGCACGTATCGTAGAGCACTATCATCCGGATGTTGTCATTATGGACATTAATATGCCGAATGTAAATGGTGTAGAGGCTACAAAGCAGCTAGTAGAGCTTTATCCCGAATCAAAAGTCATTATTCTATCTATTCATGACGATGAAAACTATGTGACACATGCATTGAAAACAGGGGCGAGAGGTTACCTGTTAAAAGAAATGGATGCAGACACTCTCATTGAAGCAGTGAAAGTAGTAGCTGACGGAGGATCTTATTTACATCCGAAAGTCACTCATAACTTAGTAAATGAGTTCCGACGCCTAGCAACTAGCGGCGTTTCAGCACATCCACAGCATGAAGTATATCCTGAAATTCGCAGACCACTTCATATCTTAACAAGACGTGAATGTGAAGTTCTTCAAATGTTAGCTGACGGAAAGAGCAACAGAGGAATTGGTGAATCGCTCTTTATTAGTGAGAAAACAGTCAAAAACCATGTAAGTAACATTTTGCAAAAAATGAATGTAAACGACCGTACACAAGCTGTTGTTGTAGCAATTAAAAACGGCTGGGTAGAAATGAGATAATGTTCCGGACAAGTACTCCTTTTTCACCTGTTTTTGGTTCTCTCACATTTTAAGTTTGAGAGAAATGATAGGCAGGATAAGGAGTCTTTTTCGGATATTCCAGGCTTGCCTATTGATTAGGCAGGCTTTTTTGATTACTATTATAAATCTAATGAAAAACAATGATCATTCTTTTAAAATAAAAAAGAGTAACGAATAAGGAAGGTATTTAAGAATGAAAATAGCCGTTGTAACAGACAGTACTGCTTATATACCACAAGAGCTACGTGATAAACATCAAATTCATATGATCCCCCTTAACGTCATCTTTGGCAGCGAATCGTACCGTGAAGAAATAGAGATGGATTGGGAGACGTATTATGAAGAAGTCAAAAAACATAAAGATCTTCCAACGACCTCTCAGCCTGCTTTTGGTGAACTAGTAGAATTATATGAAAAGCTAAGTGAAACATACGACGCTGTGATTAGTATTCACCTTTCAAGCGGAATTAGTGGAACATATAATAGTGCAGCCTCAGCGAACGATCTAGTTGACGGAATTGACATTTACCCGTTTGATTCAGAAACTAGCTGTATGGTGCAGGGGTTTTATGCATTAGAAGCTGCTGAAAAAATCCAAGAGGGTGCTTCTCCAGAAGAGATTTTAGCACATCTAAATTATCTGAAAGAAAGCGAACAAGCCTATTTTATGGTGGACGACTTAACTCATTTGCAAAGGGGCGGCAGATTAAACGGTGCTCAGGCTTTTATTGGGAGCCTCTTAAAGGTAAAGCCTATCCTTCATTTTGACAACAAGCTAATTGTCCCTTTTGAAAAGATTCGTACACGTAAAAAAGCCATTTCACGCATTTTTGAATTATTCGATGAAGATGCATCACGTGGTGTACCGATGAGAGCTGCAATCATTCATGGAAATAGAGAAGAAGAAGCAGAAGAATTGATTGCACATTTATCAGAAAAGTACCCTCATGTCGAATTTTATAAAAGCTACTTTGGTGCCGTGATTGGTACTCATCTAGGCGAAGGGTCATTAGGTCTTGGCTGGATGATTAGATAGATCTCAAAAACCCCCTTTTCTCATGGAAAAGGGGGTTTGTTTTTCAATTATTACAGTTGGACGAAAGGTCTTGTCTTTGTACATAATAGGCAAACATCAGTTGAAAGGTGTTAGGAGAAACATGGACAAAGCGATGGAACTAAGGCAACAACTGCAATCACGCCACCTACTTACCATTGAAACTCGATGCACAAAGCCTCATTTGGATTGGCTGGAGGAGAAAGGGTTAGTAAATAGATCTCCTGCCATTGAGAGGAAAGCGAGCGGTTTTACATGCTGCCGATGTGGTGTATCAAACAAGCGGTACTTTGCTCTCTCACCTTGTGAAATATGCCAAAAAGAATGTGTGTACTGTAGATCATGCATCATGATGGGAAAAGTAACCGAATGTGGCTCTCTGTACGAATGGACGGGTCCGCAAATGAAAGAAACGTTTCAATCTGAATTAACATGGCAGGGAGAGCTGTCTAAAGGGCAAAAGAGAGCGTCAGAAAAAATGATAGAAGCGATAAGAAACAAATCTGATCTACTAGTTTGGGCTGTTTGCGGGGCAGGGAAAACGGAGGTGCTTTTTCACGGAATTGAATATGCGTTAAATAAAGGAATGAGTGTCTGTATCGCGACGCCTAGAACAGATGTAGTGCTTGAACTCGAGCCGCGAATTAGAAAGGCATTTCAAGGGCTGAATATAGCTGTGCTTTATGGCGGGAGTCCTCAAAGGTTCCAAATAGCACCGCTTATGATCGCCACAACCCATCAGCTCATGAGATACAAAAATGCTTTTGATGTTCTCATTGTAGATGAGGTCGATGCCTTTCCTTTTTCAATCGATGAACGTCTTCAATTTGCTGTTTTAAAGGCTATGAGAAACACAGGGGTTAGGATTTACTTAAGTGCCACACCATCTAAAAAAATGAAAAAGGATGTTGTTCATGGACAATTAGAAGCGATAAAAATTCCTCTGCGTTTCCACGGGCGACCTTTACCCGTCCCGTCATTTCAATGGATTGGACATTGGAAAAAGAAATTAAACAAGAATCAGCTGCCATCTGCTGTAATGAACTGGCTTGAGAAACATATTAAAAGAAAGAGAAGGGTTTTACTTTTTGTTCCTTCTATTTCCGCGATGAAGAAGGTAACGAAGATTCTTCGAGAGCATCATGTAAATGTAGAGGGTGTATCTGCTGATGATCAAGATAGGAAACAAAAGGTCCAACACTTCAGAGATTACGCATACGATGTACTGGTTACTACAACTATTCTCGAAAGAGGCGTAACCATTCAAAATGTTCAGGTGGGTGTACTAGGTGCGGAATCTACTATTTTCACAGAAAGTGCACTTGTTCAAATTTCTGGAAGGGCGGGGAGGCATCCTGAATATTCTACAGGAGATGTTTTCTTTTTTCATTTTGGTTTAACGAGAAGGATGAAACAAGCGAAGAAGCATATTGTAAAAATGAATGATACAGCTGCACAGGAGTTTTCTGAAAAATAGTGTGGGTTTAACTAAATCATGGTACATTATATTCACAATACACAAATGGCAGGAGAGACAAAATATGTTACTCAATGCAAAAGAAATACTACTCAAGGAAATCCTCTATCAATATCTCAATCAATTAAACATGATTTGTCATTGTGAAAAGTGTATAGAAGATGTATTAGCGATTTCACTAAATCAAGTGAAGCCGCAATATATAACAGATATCGATAAAATATCTTACAGTAAATCCGAGATGGTGGATAAACAGAAGAATACTGCCATGCTGGTCATTTTGACAGAAGCGGCTTCAAAGGTCACGACATTTCCGAGATGCGAAAATCGTCAACCGCTTAATAAGGAAAACAGTTGATTTGCCCAATTTGTGAGGGGCATTTTGTGGCTGCTTTTACATGGAAATCATTACTTCTATCAAATGATGATAGCTTATGTATAGCATGTAAGGATCACCTAGTGAAGATTCATAGCACCATTTGTCCAAAATGTGGAAGATCACAGTCAAATAACGAATTGTGTCAGGACTGTTCCCGATGGAATGAACGGCCCGATTTTTCTGAAGTTCTTGTGAAAA